>CAYUZM010000761.1:0-3679 GCA_964449665.1 uncultured Solibacteraceae bacterium | reverse complement strand
CAATGTGCCGTTCGAGGCGGCGTCGGGATACCTGGAGGTGCCGGCAAGCCTCTATCAGGCGCGCGTGGCGGTGGCCGGTACGAAGACGATCGCCATCGATTCGCACCGTCTGGTGACGTGGCCCGGAATCATCCGCACGGTGGTGGCGGTGGATGCCAAGGGCGGCGGTGGTCCCTTCGAACTGCTGGTTCTCCCGGACCGCAATTGATCGAATGCGCATGGGGAGTTCAAGCGAGGCGGCCGTCCCGGTGGGGCGGCCGTTTTGCGCTTGGGGCATGGCGGCATGTTCGTACGGCGGCGCGGCGAGGGCCAATGCTGTACGATGTTTTGTCTCATGCCGAACAAGTTCCGCTACGAAGAGTTCACCTGGCCCGAGATCCGCGAGGCCGTTGCCGAGCAGCGCGTGGCCGTGCTTCCCGTGGGCACCATCGAGCAACACGGTCCTCACTTGCCGCTGAGCACCGACGTGCTGTGCGCCACCGAGATCGCGCGCAAGGCGGTGGAGGCGATGCCGCGCGAGGCCGTGCTGCTGCCGAGCGTCTTTTACGCGTTCAACGAACACCATCTCGATTTTCCCGGCACGATCGCCGTGGAGGGCGACACGTTCATCAAGTATGTGACCGATATCGGCAAGAGCCTTGCGTATCACGGCTTCCGCAAGATTCTGCTGGTGAACGGGCATGGTTCGAACGTTCCGTTCCTGGACATCTGCGCGCGGAACATCACGAACCACTCGACGGCGGTGTGCGCGATGATCCCGTGGTGGAACCTTGTGCCGAAGCCGTTGTTCACCGAGTTGCGCGAGTCGGCGTTTCCTGGCGGCATGGCGCATGGCTGCGAGTTGGAGACGAGCGTGCTGCTTTATCTGCGCGGCGACCTGGTGCAGATGCAACATGCCGAGCCCGACTTTCCGCCCACGAGCAGCGAGTTCTTCTACTGGGACCTGCAATCGCCTTCCCCTGTTTTCTTCCAGGAGTTCTTCAGCCGCTATTCCCGCACCGGCACGTCGGGCGACCCCACGAAGGCGACCCAGGAGAAGGGCCGCCGTTTCGTGGAAGCGGTAGTGGAGAATATGGTGCGGCTGATCCGTGAGCTGCGCGCGAAAGAGATTGCGCCGCGCGTGGATCACCACTGACGGGCCGGCGGCTCGCGGGGGCCGGATGAGTCCGGCGCGGCGGGTGAGTGCAGCGCCGCGGATGAGTCAGGCACCGCGGGTGAGTGCAGCGCCCGGATGAGTCAGGCACGGCGGATGAATGCGGCACAGCGGATGAGTCCGCCTCCGCGGGTAAGTCCGGCACCGCGCCCCGGCCACGCCGCATGTATTTGAGAGTTTCCGGTGCTATAATCCCGCCACGCTCTACTCGCGCCGTTCCTATTGGTAGTACGCGCATGCTCACGCGGGAAGCGAACCGTTTCGTTCCAGGAGGCTCTTCGATGCCGTTCTTGCAGGGAACCGGGCGCGCAGCCCGAAATTGCTCGCTTGCTTTGGCGCTGGCCGCGGCATTGCTGCTTCCGGCCGCCGCCGCAGGGCAAAACATGCCGTGGGTCCAGCAATACGGAACCAATCGCGCCGAGCATGGCAATTCGGTCAGCTATGGCGAGTTCGGCGTCTATGTCGCGGGCGATACGATTGGCGTGCTTCCAGGGCAGACCGCGGCGGGATTGAACGACAAGGATGCCTTCATCAGCCTGCATGACGAGGCGGGGAACTTGAAATGGATCCGCCAGTTCGGATCGGCGGCGGTTGCCGAAGACGTTGCCACGGCGGTGGCCGCCGACGGCTCCGGCGCATACGTTGTGGGCTATACGAAGGGCGCGCTGGGCGGCCAAACCAACCTTGGCGGATCCGATGTTTTCGTCCGGAAGTACGACAAGGATGGCAACGTGCTTTGGACGCGGCAGTTCGGCACCGCGGCCGACGACTATCTCTACGGCGTGGTGGCGCACACCAGCGGCGTGTATGTGGTGTGCAACATCGAATGTTGCGGCGCGGTTCTGCCGCCATTTCCCGCACTAACCGGCGCCGATGCGTTCATACGCAAGTACGACGGCGACGGCAATGAGGTCTGGACGCGCATCTTCGGCAGTGCGAACTCCGATTACGCGTACTCGGTGGTGGCGGATGCGACCGGTGTTTACATTGGCGGAACGACGACGGGAGCGTTGGGTGTCGCCAGCGGCGGCCGGGACGGCTATGTCCGCAAATTGAACCTGGACGGAACGCATCTTTGGACGCGCCAGCTTGGCGGCCAGTTGCCCAATGGCAATGCGTCCAACGACGATCTATTTGCCGTTGCGGTTGGGCCCAGCGGGGTCTACGCAACGGGCGCGACCGCGCAAGGGGCTTTTCCCGGCCAGACTTTCTCCGGGGGGCTGTGGGATGCCTACACCGCGAAGCTCGATTCCGCCACGGGCGAGCCGAAATGGATCCGGCAATTCGGTACGAGCGCGGACGACTTCGGGTATGGGATTGCCGCCGGGGCGGGGCATGTTTTGGTGACCGGGGGGGCCGGCGCGGCGCTACCGAATCTGACCCACGTGGGTGGCGAAGACGCGTTTTACCGGCTGTATGATTTCGACGGCGCGACCGTGAACACGCGGCAGTTCGGGAACGGAGGGAACGACCGCGTGAGCGCGGCGGTGGCTTATCACGGCGGATTTTTTGTGAGCGGCTTCAAGAGCGGGAACGCGCTCAACCTGGAACCGGTGGGCGATAACGACATCTTCCTGATGAAACTGATTCCGCCGCCCGTGGTGCCCGATGGCGGCGTGGTGAACTCGGCCAGTTACGCGGCGCATCCGGCGCCGCTGGCGCCGGGATCCATGGCCACCGTGTTTGGCGCGTACCTCAACGACGGACCGCAGGTGTTGTCGACGATCATTGGGCAGGACGGAAAGGTGGCGACGTCGCTGGGCGGCAGCAAGGTGACGGTGAACAACATTCCCGCGCCGATTCTCTATTCGCTTGCTTCGCAGCTTGCGATTCAGATTCCGTTCGAGGTGGCCGGGCAGACAACGGCATCGCTGGTGGTGAGCGTGGGCGGGCAGTCGAGCGTGGCGCGGACGATCAACATCGCGCCGGCGGCGGCGGGCATTTTCACGGTAAACCAGGCGGGAACGCAGGACGCTATTGTTGTGCACTCGGATGGCGTCACGCTGGTAACGCCGCAGAACCCGGCGCGCATCAATGAAGTGGTTGTGTTGTACGTGACCGGGCTGGGCGTGTTGAACCCGGCCTTGGGAACAGGCGCGCTTGCCGCCGCCAACACCGCCGTGACGCCGGTCAATCTTCTGTTTGGAACGACACCGGCCACGCTCGACTATGCCGGAGCCGCTCCCGGTTTCGTGGGTTTGAACCAGATCAACGCTCGCATCCCCTCCGGGGCGCAGACGGGCAACGCTGTGCCGATTCTGCTGGTGTCGAGCGGGCGGCAGGCGAATGTGGCAACCATTGCGATCGCGCCGTAGAAGCCGCTAATATTCGGTGCCGGCTTCGCCTTCCAGGGCCTTGGCGTCGGTGATTTCGATGAGGCCGCGTTCGGCGCGCAGGATGCCTTCGTTTTGAAAGCGCGAGAGATTGCGCGAGACCACCTCGCGCACGGTGCCCAACTGAAAGGCCAGTTCTTCGTGCGTCAACTTGAGAGTGAAGCGCTCCGAGCGCGCCTCCTGGCTGGCCTGC
>CAYUZM010000760.1:0-3680 GCA_964449665.1 uncultured Solibacteraceae bacterium | reverse complement strand
CGCGGCGTTTGACGGAATTGGGACGGACGGTGGTGGTGCTGGAGGCGCGGAACCGCATTGGCGGGCGGGCGTGGACGGAGGCGGGCACGTTCGGAATTCCGTTCGACCATGGGTGCGCGTGGCTGCATAAGGCCGACGATAATCCCTACACGCCGCTGGCGAAGGAGTGGGGCTTCACGCTGCACGAGCACAACAACCACCTGGATGGTTTGTGGCTGGGCGACCGTAAGGCGACCGATGCCGAGCGGAAGCAGCAGGCCGATGAAGAAACGAAGCTCGATGAGGTGATGTCGAAACGGGCGAAGCAGGGGAAGGACAAGGCGGGCGAGGCGTGGTTGAAACGGCGCGGTCCGGTGGAGGATGCGGTGGCGACGTTCCATGGGCCGATGTCGTCGGCGGTGGATTTGGATGAGTTGTCGACGGTGGACTATTTGACGATTGGGACGGACGTGGAGCCGAACCTGCTCATCAAAGAAGGCTACGGCACGCTGGTGGCGCGGTATGGGCGCGAGGTGAAAGTGGAGTTGGCGACCCCGGTACGAAGCGTGAAGTACGCGGGACAGGGCGTGGAAGTGGAGACCGCCAAGGGCACAGTGAAGGCGCGGGCGTGCATTGTGACGAGTTCGACGGGCGTGCTGGCGGCGGAGAAGATTCGCTTCGATCCGGTGCTGCCGGAGTGGAAGCGCGATGCGATTGCGGGGATTCCGATGGGGCTGTTGGCAAAGATTCCGCTGCAGTTCAGGGAAAGCGGGCTATTCGGTTTGAAGGACTTCGACGATTTGCTGCGCGAGCAGAAGGGCAAGCGCGACATCTACTTCCTCTCGTTCCCCTTTCACTTGCCGTTGATGGTGGGATTCGTCGGCGGCGATTTCGCCTGGGAGCTTTCGGCAGCGGGTGAAAAGGAGGCTGTCGATTACGGCATGAATCATCTGCGGCACATGTTGGGATCGGATGTGGACAAGCTGCTGGTGAAGGGCAGCTTTACGAAATGGGCGGGCGATCCGTGGGCACTGGGCGCGTATGCGACGGCGGCGCCAGGCAATGGGAAGCTGCGCGAGGCGTTGCGGCGCACGGTTGCGGACCGGGTTTACTTTGCCGGCGAGGCTTGCGCTCCGCGTTGGACGCAGACATGCGGGGGCGCGGCGTTGAGCGGGCGTGAGACGGCCGAGGCGGTGCACAAGGCGCTGGGGACGGCTTAGGTCATGCGGCGGCGGGTGTTGCGAAGGCGTTGGCTGATCGGTGCGGCGATGGGCTGGTGCGGGTGTTCGCGCGTGGAGATCAAGCCGGTGGAGCACACGACGAGGCCGGGGACTCCACCGCCCGCTTCGCTATCCGACGAGCGGGTGACGATTGTGCAGTTTGCCTCCGACGGAAAGAGCACGGGCAAGGCCGATGTGCAGAAGATCGTTTTGCCGAACGAGGTTTGGCAGGAGCGGTTAACGCGGCTCGCGTTTCAGGTGACGCGCGAGAAGGGCACGGAGATGGCCTTCACGGGCAGGTACGACAAGAACTATGCCGCGGGGTTGTACCGCTGCGTTTGTTGCGACACGGCGCTGTTTAGCTCGGAGACGAAGTTCGATTCGCGGACGGGATGGCCGAGTTTTTGGGCTCCGATTGCGGCGGAGAATGTCTACACGCAGACCGACGACAGCTATGGGACGCTGCGCGATGAGGTGCTGTGCAGGCGGTGCGATGGGCACTTGGGGCACGTGTTTCCCGATGGTCCGGAGCCGACGCGGATGCGCTACTGCATGAACTCGGCGGCGCTGCGGTTTGTGGCGGCGAGCGGGGACGCGAGCAAGGTTGGATAAACTATGGCTTCGCATGCAGAAGCTTCCTTATCCTCCTTACGAACACTCCAAGCACGAGACTCCGGGCCGGCTGCGCAGCCGCAACTGGTTTGACAATTTGGCGAACGCCGACGCGACGGCGATCTACCTGGAGCGTTTCCCGAATTACGGCATCACGCGCGAGGAGATGCAGGGGGGCAAGCCGATTATCGGCATTGCGCAAACGGGGAGCGACCTTTCGCCGTGCAACCGGCATCACATTGAGCTTGCCAAGCGCGTGCGCGATGGGATTCGCGACGCGGGCGGGGTGCCGTTCGAATTTCCCGTGCACCCGATTCAGGAGAGCTGCCGGCGGCCGACGGCGGCGCTGGACCGGAACCTGGCCTACATGGGATTGGTGGAAGTGTTGCACGGGTATCCGCTGGACGGCGTGGTGCTGACAACGGGATGCGACAAGACGACGCCCGCGTGTTTGATGGCGGCGGCGACGGCGAATATTCCGGCGATTGTTTTTTCCGGCGGCCCGATGTTGAACAGCTATCACAAGGGACAGTTGGCGGGCTCGGGCATGGCGCTCTGGGATGGGCGGCGGCAGTTGGCGGCGGGTGAGATCGACTTGCAGGGGTTCTTCGATCTGGTGGCGGCTTCGGTGCCGAGCGTGGGGCACTGCAATACGATGGGCACGGCGACGACGATGAATTCGCTCGCCGAGGCGCTGGGCATGTCACTGCCGGGTTGCGCGGCGATTCCGGGTCCGCACCGGGAGCGCGCGCAGATGGCGTATGAAACCGGGCGGCGGATTGTGGCGATGGTACATGAGGATTTGACGCCGTCGAAAATCATGACGCGCGAGGCGTTTGAGAATGTGATTGTGGTGAACTCGGCGATCGGCGGATCGACGAATGCCCCGCCCCACATCAATGCGATTGCGCGGCACATGGGCGTGGAGCTGGAGAACAAAGAGTGGGAGACGATTGGGCACGACATTCCGCTGCTGGTGAATTTGCAGCCGGCGGGCGAGTATTTGAGCGAGTCGTACCATCAGGCCGGTGGGGTGCCGGCGGTGTTCGGCGAGTTGATGCAGGTGGGGAAGATCCGCACGGGCGCAATGACGGTGACGGGCAAGACGATTGGCGAGAATTACGCGGCGGCGCGGAGCGTGGATCATAAGGTGATCCGGCCGTACGATCAACCGTTGAAGGAGAAGGCGGGGTTCCTGGTCATGACGGGGAACTTGTTCGATTCGGCTCTGATGAAGACGTCGGTGATCGGCAAGGAGTTTGAGGAACGGTATTTGAGCACTCCGGGTGCCGAGGGCGTGTTCACGGGCAAAGCGATTGTTTTCGACGGGCCAGAGGACTATCACGCGCGCATTAACGACCCGGAACTGGGTGCCGACGACCACTCGATCTTGATTGTGCGCGGCGCAGGTCCGGTGGGGTATCCGGGCGCGGCCGAGGTGGTGAACATGCTGCCGCCGGCGTCGCTGGTGCAGCAGGGCGTGACGCAGTTGCCGACATTGGGCGACGGGCGGCAGTCGGGAACTTCGGCGAGCCCTTCCATCTTGAATGCATCGCCGGAGTCGGCCGTGGGTGGGAACCTGGCGATTCTGCGGAGCGGCGATGAGATTCGTATCAACCTGAATGCCCGGCGGGTGGATTTGCTGATCTCGGACGAGGAGATCGCGGCACGGCGGGCGGATATGAAGCTCGATTTGCCGCCGCACCAGACACCGTGGCAGGAGATGTACCGCACCTATGTGGGGCAGTTGGAGACTGGCGCGTGTTTGGAGTTCGCGGTGAAGTACCACGATGTGTGCAAAGACCTGCCGAGGCATTCGCATTAGAAGCATGCGAACGGTAACCGGCCCGGGGCCGAAAGCGCCTAACA
>CAYUZM010000759.1:0-3685 GCA_964449665.1 uncultured Solibacteraceae bacterium | reverse complement strand
CCGATACCAACGGCATCGAGCTGCTCAACTGGATGCGCCTGCGCGACCTCCAACTGGCCGCCCTCCTGGTCACCGCCATGGGCGAAAAGGAGATCGTCACCCGCTCGCTCAGCGCCGGTGTCTGCGGCTATCTCGACAAGCCCGTGCGCGGCGAAGAACTCGCCGCCGAGGTCTCCAAGGCCACCGCCCTCACCCGCCGCCGCCGCCGTCTCGCCCGCATGGCCGAAGAGGTGCAACAGGTGGGCCAGATCCTGCAGGCCTACCACCACTCCGTCGTCGATCAGCACAGCCACGAGCGCCCCCTCGATATTGGGCTCTACTACTACCCGCACTTCGAAGTCGGCGGCGACTACCTGGCCCACCATCGCCTCTCCAAAGACGAGTGGCTCGTCATGTCGGTCGACGTCAGCGGCCACGACCTCAGCGCCGCCTGTACTTCTTCTTTCTTCCAGGGCCTCTTCTCCGGCATCCTTTCCAAGGGCGGCACGGCCGAGGAGGTGGTCCGCATGTTCCACGCCTCCCTGCTGGCGCTGCAGACCCAGGGCAGCTCCCCGGCCTCGCTCATCTCGGCCGCCGTCTGCTGCCTCGTGTTCCGCCCCGGCTTCGTCGAAGTCTCCTGCCACGGTTCGCCGCAGCCGGCCTTCCTCGAACCCGGCGGCACGCCCAGCCGCATCGGCGTCCCGCGCGAACCGCTCGGCTGGTTCGACGATTTCCAATGGAAACCCGAATGTTATGCCCTGCCGCCAGGCTCCTCGGTCCTCGTCTGGACTGATGGACTCGAAGACCTGGCCCAGCAGTTGGGAATCGATCCCCTCGCCCTTGCCTATACGGTCTCCACTACCCCCGCCGGACTCACCGCCTCCGGCATCGGCGAAGCCTCCGACGACATCATGCTCGCCTCCATCCGCCCTCTCGCTCCGGCCGCGGATTCCGGGCCGCCCGCGCCGCGCGACTCGGCCGCCCTCCTGGTCCAGCGCTACGCCGCCATCCACGCCGAATCGATCGACGCCATCCAGGCCTTCTGGAAGCGCTCGCTCGAATGGGCGCTCCCCACGATCGGCTCCGCCGTTCTGCACGACATCCTACTCTGCACCCGCGAAGCCGTCCTCAACGCCCTGCGCCACGGATGCTGTTCCGGCGAATGCGCCTCTCTCGACTTCGTCTACCACGCCGCATCCCAAGTCCTCGACGTCCACGTGCGCGATCCCGGCTCCGGCCACGACCGCGACTGGAGCGAGGCGCTCTCCGACTCCGGCGACGGCATGCGTGAATTCAGCCGCGGCCTGTTGCTCATCCACGCCCTGCCCCGCGCCGTCTCGTCGCGCCGCAACGGCGCTCACCTGACCATGGAATTCGATTTGAGGTCTATATGAAAACGAACGAAACCACTGCCGCACCCCCGGCTGCATCTCTCCTGTTCCCCATTCCCGGTGATCTGCTCAGCACCAACGCCATCGAGTTGCGCAGCCAACTGGATCAATTTCTCGCCGCTCACCAGGAACGCCAATCTGTGTGGGAGGCCCTGGAGATCGATCTCCGCCGCGCCACCATGGTCGATTCGGTCGGCCTCAATTTCCTCGTCGCCCTCCACAAACGCCTCCACGCCGACGGCAAACGCCTTCGCCTCCGCACCGCCAATGAGAGCGTCCAGCGCATTCTCCGTTTCACGCGCCTGGACCAATACGCCGAAGTCATCCCCTGCTAGCCGCCCACCACCGTCATGCAACTGGCCCACGACCCACACTCCCTTCCCGCGCCCCCTTCGCCCGGCTCCGTCCCGCTGCCCGGCACCGGCCGCGGCGGCAGGGCCTCCTACCTCCTTGCCCATCTCGCCGACCGCCTCCGCCCCGGCGGCCCCAGTTCCCGCGCCGCCCTCATGGCGCGCGCGCTCGCCCCGGCCACCTCCGCCCTCGCCGGCTCCTCGAACGGCATCGGCACCCACATGCGAGAGATCGAATCCGGCTTCCTCAAGTTCGGTTCCGACATGACCGATCTCACCTCCCATAGCCGGAACCTGGTCGAACAGTGCACCTCCCTGCTCGAACTCTCCATCGGCACCGGCGACACCCAGGAACAAGCCCAGCAGGTTGTCGGCCTGCTCGCCGAACCGCTCGAATTCCTCAAAAGCGCCGGAGCCTCCACCCACGACCGCGAAAGCGAACTCGACTCCTGCCACCGCGCCATCCAAACCGTTCTCGATGCCGACCACCGGCTCGCCGAAGCCGTCGCTCCCCTGCGCTACATCCGCACCATGTTCCGCACCGAATCGGCCCGCCTGGACGAATCCATCCAGGCCATGTTCAACGCCCTCACCGAACAGATGCGCGAGTTGCAGGAACGCGTCGAAGGCGCATTCGAATCCAACTACGCCTCGCTGCGCACCACGCAGACCACGCTCGCCGGCGTTTCGGCCACGCTGCGCGAACGCTCCGCCATGCTCGAAAACAGCGGCGCGGCCAGCGGAGCCACCGTCGCCCAGTCCCAGGAAACCCTGGTCGAATCGCTCCGCCGCAACGAAGGACGTACCATCCAGCTCACCGACGTCGCCCGCGGCATCGAATCCTGGGTCCAGGGCATGGTCGTCGCCATGCAAACCCAGGACATCGTCAACCAGAAGCTACAGCACGTGCAAAAGGCCATCGGGTGCGTCGAAGAGGTCTACCAGCGCCTCTCCTCGGCCTCCGGCGCCGAAGCCCCGTCGCTCCTGGTCACTCTCCGCCAACTGGCCCGCCTCGAGGAAGCCCAACTCGACAGCGCCTCGGCCGACCTCCGCGCCTCGGCCGAAGTGTTCCGCTCCTCCTGCGGCCAGGTCCTCGTCAAGGTCGATGAGCTCGACCAGCGCTGCCTCCTGCTGAACGAATTCGACGAGATCACCGCCTCGGCCAACGGTATGGTCGAGGTCCTGCTCGAATCCATCGACGAAGTGCGCGGCCTCGCCGAAACCGAGCGCGATGTCGTCGCCGGACTGCTCGAAAAGGTCCACCGCATGGGCGAACTCGCCGCGCCCCTCGGCAAAGGCATCACCGATGTCGCCGAACAGATGCGCCGCATCGCCCTCAATACCCAGATCTACGCCATCCAGATGGGCGTCGGCACCGGCCTCGAAGCGCTCTCGGCCGAAAGCGTCGAAGTGGCCGCCCGCGTCGCGGGCGTCAGCGTGGAAGTCGTCGCTTCCCTCGACGAACTGAACCGCCTGCTCGCCGCTGTCACGCGAGCGCTCGAAGCCCGTCTCGACGCCGCCTCCCGCATCGCCCAATCCATGTCCACCGAAGGAGCCGCCCTGCAGAGCGCGCTCCACGCCACGCGCGACCGCATCCTCCAACTCCTGCTCGAAATCGGCGCCAGCATGCGCCAGTGCAAGTCCATCGGCTCCCGCATCCAAACCCACATCGACGCCGAGAAACTCGTCGCCGGCGGCATCTCCGAAGCGCGCCACGCCCTCGCCCACCTCGGCGCCGCCTGTGACAACATGATCGCCTTCACCGGCTCGGCCGAAGCCCTCCCCGATTCCGAACTCCTCGCCCGCAACTACACCATGAGCGCCGAACGCGACGTCCATCGCCGCATCATCCACGGTGAACCCGGCTCGGACATGCCCCCCTCCCCGACCCAGCCCGATCACGGCCTCGGCGACAACGTCGAACTCTTCTAGCGCCGCCGCCCCCGCGTCCTCAAACATCCCAAC
>CAYUZM010000758.1:0-3688 GCA_964449665.1 uncultured Solibacteraceae bacterium | reverse complement strand
GATGAGCTACAACGACCTGGTGGACCTGGCCGTGGACCTGGACGTGGACGGGCTCGATTTGACGGTGTACTGGTTTCCGTCGACCAGCGACGACTTCCTGATTCCGCTGCGCAACTATGCATTCGCGAACGGCGTGGAGATTCCTTCGATCAGCGTGCGGACGAACTGCTGCCAGCCGACGGCGGAGCTGCGGGCGAAAGAAACGCAGACGATTAAGGACTGGGTGGACGTGGCGGTGAAGCTGGGCGCGGGGCACATCCGCGTGTTCGGCGGCACGGTGCCGAAGACGTCGACCGAGGACGCGGCGGCGGGCTGGGTAGTGGAGGTGTTGAAGGATGCCGGGGCTTACGCGGCCCAGCGCGGCGTGGTGCTGGGGCTGGAGAACCATGGCGGCATTACGGAGCGGGCGGACCGCATTATCGACATCCTGAAGCGCGTGGATTTGCCGAGCGTGCGGGTGAATCTGGACATGGGCAACTTCCACAAAGACGCCTACAAGCAGTTGGAGCAGATTGCGCCGTATGCGGCGAACGTGCAGGTGAAAGTGGATCTGCGGGACGAGACGGGCAAAGAGGTTCCGGCCGACTGGGAGCGGATTATCCGCATGCTGCAGGCGGCGGGCTACCGCGGCTACCTGTCACTGGAATATGAGGCGAAGGCGCCCGCGCCGGTGGAGGTTCCGCGGTTGACGCGGCAATTGAACGCGGTGGTGAAAAAAGTCGCGGCCGGGTGAGAGGAATCGCCTGGGTGGCGCACTAACTGTTCAACAAGGGCAGAGTCGCGGGGCGATGTGACCATACGCAGCGCCCGCTCAACCGGCTTTGTATCCTCCTCGAGCGAATACCATATTGATAGGGGCGGGCTTTCCAGACCCGCCCCTTCTTGTTTTTGGTGGGGATGTTTTTTGCCGGGGGTGCCTGCGGACGGGCCGGCAACGGGTAAGCTCAAGACGTGATCGAGTCCATCATCGGCGTGCTCAGCGAATATCCGGCGCTCACTCTATTTCTAGTGATCGGGCTCGGATACCTGTTGGGCGAAATCAACTTTTTCGGGTTCAAGCTGGGCGTGGCGGGGGTGTTGTTCGTGGGCCTGGCGGTGGGGTCGCTGAGCCCGTCGGTGGCGCCGCCGGAGGTGGTGTCGACGCTGGGGCTGATCATCTTCGTTTACACGATCGGCATTCAATCGGGGCCGGCGTTCTTTGGCGCGCTGCGTAAGCAGGGATACCGCGACAGCCTGCTTGTGGTGGCGGTGTTGTTGTTCGGCGCGGGGATTTCGGCGGGGGCGCGGTATGTGCTTCCGCTCTCCGGGGCCGGGGCGGCGGGGTTGTTCTGCGGCGCGGTGACGAACACGCCGGCGCTGGCGGCGGCGCGCGAGCGGCTGCGGGAACGGCGCGGTGCGCCCGGCGCTACGGCGGAACAATTGCGGTTGATCGCCGATGAGCCGGTGGTGGCCTATAGCGTGGCGTACCCGATGGGGGTGATCGGGGTGCTGCTCTGCTTTCAGGTGCTGCGGAGGCTTTGGCGCATTGAGCCGGTGCGCGGGGGCGAGACGCCGGAGATTGTGGCGCGCGATTTTGTGGTGCGCAATCCGGGCATCTACGGCAAGACGGTGGCCGAGATTCTGCGGCTGCATAAGGACGTAGGCTTCGTGGTGAGCCGTATTCAACATGAAGGCGGGATGGACATTGCGAAGTCGGACACGCGCGTCGAGCCAGGCGACATTGTGGTGGTAGTGGGCGATGAGGAGTCGCTCGATCGCGCGGGGCAGATTTTTGGGGCGCCCGCCGAGACGAGCATTGAGCTGGACCGGACGGACCTGGACTACCGCCGCGTGTTCGTTTCGAGTAAAGAGGTGGTGGGCAAGCGCATCCGCGACCTCGACCTGCAGGACCGCTATTCGGCGACGATCACGAGGCTGCGGCGGGGCGACAACGACATTGTGCCGACACCGGACACGCGGCTGGAGTTGGGCGACCGTGTTCGCGTGCTCACGCACCGGGAGAATTTCGGCGTGATCGCGAGGCTGTTTGGAGATTCGATACGCGACACGGCGGAGACGGATTTCGGTTCGGTTGCGCTGGGAATGGTTCTGGGGGTGCTGGTGGGAATGATTCCGCTGCCGGTGCCGGGCGGATCGGTGATCCGGCTGGGGCTGGCGGGTGGTCCGCTGCTGGTGGCGCTGGCGCTGGGAAAGCTGGAGCGGACGGGCCGGGTGACGTGGGTGATTCCGCTGAGCGCGAACCTGACGCTGCGCCAGATTGGATTGCTGCTGTTTCTGGCGGGGGTGGGCACGAAGGCGGGCTACTCGTTTGCGACGACGATTGCGCGCGACGGATTGCCGATGCTGGCGGCGGGGGCGGCGGTGACGTTGGCGGTGACGCTGGCGACGATGATTTTCGGATATAAAGTTCTGAAAATTCCATTCGATTCGCTGACGGGTTTGATGTCGGGCGTGCAGACGCAGCCGGCGTGTCTGGCGTATGCGGCCAATCAGGCGCGCAACGAACAGCCAAATGTTGCGTATGCGGCGGTTTATCCGGCGGCGATGATTACGAAGATTGTATTGGCGCAGTTGCTGGTTTCGTTGTGAGGGATGGGGGTGAGGGGTGCGGAACTCGTTTCGCTACTTCACCGCGATGGCGCTGCCGTTGCGGATTTCGTCGCTGGCTCGTTTGACGATTACGTCGCCTTCGTTGAGGGGGCCGAAGACTTCGACGAGGCCGTCGGCGGCGGCGCCTTTGGAGACGTTGACCCATTCGGCTTTGCCGTTGGCGACGCGGATGACGAAGCTGCGTTCGGTGGTGGTGGCGATGGCGGTGGGCGGGACGAGGAGCGACGGCCTGGCGCGGCGGGTGGACCAATCGACGTCGGCGTACATGCCGGGGGCGAGGGCTCCGGAGGCGTTGTTGACGTCGGCTTCTACGGGCATGGTGCGGGTTTGCGGGTCAAGCGAGCGGGGGATGCGGGCGACGGTGGCGTTGAAGGATTGGCCGGGGAAGGCGGGGACTCGGAACTTCAGAGAAGCACCGCGGGTGATCGTGCCGGCGTCGGCTTCGGGGACGGAGACGACGAGGCGGAGGCGGGCGTTCTGTTCGAGGTGGAGGAGCGGGCCGGTGGCGGGTCCGGCGAGCGCGCCGGGATGGACGAGGCGTTCGGTAATGACGCCGTCGAAGGGGGCTTCCACGTTCAGGTAGCGCTGCATTTCTTTGAGCGGCAGGATGGCGGAGGCGGCAGCGGCGGCGGCGGAGTCGAGCGCGGCGAGGGCGGCGCGGGCGGCATCGACGGATTTCTCGGCGAGGACGAGTTCGTTTCCCGCGATGACGCCGGGGGTGGCGCTGGCGGCTTTGAGGCGGTCGTGGGTGCTTTGGGCGGCGAGGAGTTTGGCTTGGGCTTCGGCCTTTTGCGCTTCGACGGCCTTGCCTTTGGATTCAGCTTCGGCGACTTGCGCGGCGAGTTCGGGAGCGGAGAGGCGGACGAGGATTTGGCCTTTGCGAACGGCGCTGCCGCGATCGACTTCGACGGATTCGATGAAGCCGGGGACGCGGGCGCGGAGGTCGACGGCGAGGAAGGGACGGAGTTCGCCGGGGAGGCGCGAGGCGCGGGCGGGCGCGCCGGCGGTGACGCGGACGGTTTCGAGGGGCTGGGCGGCGAGCGTCGCGGCGAGGGTCGCGAGGACGAAGAGAGCCAGG
>CAYUZM010000757.1:2119-3694 GCA_964449665.1 uncultured Solibacteraceae bacterium | reverse complement strand
GAGCGCGGTAAACATGCCCTGATCATCGCCGGAAAAGAGCAAGCCTCCCGCCGTGGAAAGCAGGCCCGCGCCATAACGCTTAGATCCAATCTGCTTGTACTCCCATTTCAGCTTGCCGGTCGTCACGTCGAGCGCTCGCACGTAGGTCTGCCAGGGCGCCTCGGGATCTTCCACGTAGCCGGTGGCCATGAAGGGAACTCCGCCCGGACGGAACGTGTCGCGCGACTTGTAGTTGATTCCACAACCTTCCATCATCGCGACGTAGAACAATCCAGTGTCCGGGTTATATGCGGGTGAATGCCAGTTCGTTGCGCCCGCCGTCGCCGGGCAGGTGCGCGTCCCCTGCACACTCGGAATCACTTGCGGAGCGCGGATTGGCTTGCCTTCCGGCGTCAATCCCGTCGCCCAATTCATATGATTAATGAACGGAGTGCCGTGCAGATATTTGCCCGTCACACGGTCCAGCACGTAGTAGAATCCGTTGCGGTTGGCCTGCACGAGTAACTTGTGCCGTTGTCCACCGAACTGGGCATCGAGCAATATGGGGATCTCCACGGCATCCCAATCATGCACGTCGTGCGGCGTGAACTGGAAATACCATTTCATCTTGCCGGTGTTGGCATCGAGCGCAACCATACTCTCCGTATAGAGGTTGTCGCCTTTCCGCACGTCGCCGTCGAAATCGGGCGCTGGATTTCCGATGCCCCAATAAATCAGATTGAGTTCGGGATCGTAGCTGCCTGTGAGCCACGTGTTCCCTCCGCCGGTCTTCCATGAGTCGCCCGACCAAGTCTCATTTCCCGGTTCGCCCGGCTTGGGAATCGCATTCCATCGCCACAGCCGCTCGCCGGTTTCGGGATCGTAAGCGTCCAGGAAGCCATTCAAGCCGTGGTCGCCCGGAGCAATCCCCATGATGATCTTCCCGTTGATCGCCAGCGGCGCGACCGGGCTCCAATACCCGTCCTTCGCCTCCGCCAGTTTCGCCTTCCAGACAGGACTTCCAGTGCGCGCGTCGAGCGCAACAAGATGGGCGTCCGGCGTGCCCACATACACCTTATTGCCATACACGGCAACGCCCCTGTTCGGGCCCTTGCGAAGCGCTGGTTGGTGCTGGTAGTCCCAGATGCGGCGTCCGGTGCGTCCATCCAGTGCATAGACTTCATTGGGCTGCGAGACGTACATCACGCCGTCCACAACAATGGGCACGCTCTCCAGCCGGCTTGCGCCAGGAACGTGATACACCCACTTCGCGACCAGGTCTCCAACATTGGCCGTGTGGATGTCTTTCAGCAGACTATGCCGCTGCGCATCATAGCTGCCCGAGTAGCTCAGCCAATTGCGTGGATCGGCCGTCCGCAGGTCGCTGTAGGTCACCTGCGCAACCGCCGCCGCACAGAGTGCAGCAGCCACGATCACCTTTCTCATCTACGCCTCCGTACGGTCGCGCCCGAATTCTCCCCGCCGCTTGTGCCGAGTCTGCTGAGAAATTCCAGCAGGTCTCGAAACTCCGCCTCGCTGAGGGCCTTGTCGAAGTTGGCCGGCTCCCCGGAGAAGTTCGTGAACCCGATCCTGCTG
>CAYUZM010000757.1:0-2109 GCA_964449665.1 uncultured Solibacteraceae bacterium | reverse complement strand
TTCTGGTCGAAGTTGGGGGGCATCAGCGATTGTTTGTCGTATTCGATTTTGCTCAGTTCGTCCCGAGCGAGCAGGTGGATCTTTCCGTGCTCGTCCAATACCTGCAGTGAGAAGTTGTCTTCGTTGCGAACTACTCCTCGAATCGACTGCCCGTCTCGCGTGGCCGCCCGAACGGGCTGATAGCCTGCGGGAATCATCGGCTTTGCGATCGTGAGCGCTTCACGCAGGGCCCGCACGCTTCTTTCATTGGCGATCATCGAAAGATCGGGACCGGTCAATCCCCCACGTCCGTTCACTACGTGGCATTCCGCGCAACGGCCCTTCGAATAGAAAATCTCGCGCCCGCGCGCGCCGTCGCCATCCACGGGCGAATCAATCGCGGTGGAGCGCAGCACTCGGATGTAGGAGACCATCTTCGAAATGTCGCCCGCCGGAAGCGCCGAAGCGGGCATGAGCGTTCCAGGAATACCGTTCTTGATCGCGTCGAATAAATCCTGCTCGGACGTGCGCAGATAGCGGCGCTGCGCCGCGAGCGCCGGTGCCCGGTCTCCCGCCGTGCCGTCCTGGCCATGGCACATTGTGCACGACCGATTATAGATTTCACGCCCTTGCACGGCCGCGTCTTGCGGTGATTGCGGAGGCCGGCTCACAAACCGCACCGCGCCGAATGCCTCGGGTGTATGGAAGCTGCGAACACCCTGTGGAAGCGGGGCCCATGTGCTGGCCTGCGCATTGGTGATCCCGCCCAGACGTTGCAAGTTGAGCCGCCAATGGTCGCCCTCGCGTGGTGGCGTATGCGCGGCGTCGCGCGCAAAATTCTTCAGTGGAATGGCCGCCTCCACAGTCCAGTACTCGTCCTGTGGCGACTCGTCTTTTTTCGTAAGGCCGTGGAAGGTTGTTCGATAGCGAACGCCCTCCGGCTCCCATGTCGGCGGCCCAGTCCACCAGTCCGTACGCGCCCGGTTGAGCATGGTTCCAATGGCGTTGATCTCGAAGGTGTAGTAGTTCTTCACCTTGTCCGGGTTGGGGCTCAGGAAGATCTCCACGCAATCGTCCTTCGATACAGGCCCATGGCGTTGCGTGACCGACGCGGAAATGTGACGATCGTGTGCAAGCCAGGACACGTAGAGATTCTCGTCGTCCCATAGGAGTTTCGCGACAGTGCGTTCCTTGTCGCCCTTTTCGAACCAGGGGAAATCGAACTCGCCTACGTCCTTGGCCCGCTTCCAATCTTCCTCATCAAGTTTGCCGTCGATCTGAATTGGCCCCTGCGCGCGTTGAATCTCATATACGGATTGCCCATATGAAATTGCACACGCCAACAGAAGAGAGATCGATTTAACCCGCGCGAGACGAACCGGCATTGGATCGATTCTAACGCAGCGGCGCAGGTTTACAGGGGAACGGCGTGGCGTTTCACATAGTCGTCCACGTCGGATTCGTCGGGGCCAATGTAGTGAAAGTATTCCGCGTACTCGGGCCCGTGCGCCTGTCCGCGCGCGCGGTCGCGAGCGAGCGCAAACTGTTTCGTGTACTGCCTGTTGGCTGTTTCATCGTCGGCGCCCAGCAGCGGAAGTCGCTTACCCTGCTGCGCCAGACTACGCCGCAGCCTAGCGCCCGTGTTTCCAGCGGGCCCTTGCGTTACGTTGGCGAGATTGACGTGTACCTTTTGATCCATGAAGCTCGAGATGTCGACGACGCGGTTCACCAATTGAGGCCCACGCGCAAAGTAGTATCGTTCCTTGGGTGAATAGGGCTTGACGCCGGCCAAAAAGTGTTCCGGGTAGTCCCATGTCGTGCCGGCGATTGCTGCCGCCCATTCCACGGCGCGTGCGGTCACATAGTGATCGGGATTGCGCTCATATAACGACGACGGGTCGTAGACGAGGACGGTGTCCACCTTGAGGGCTCGAAAAAGAAACACGAGGCGCGCGCGAATTTCAATCACCGGCCATGCATCCATGTTGTGGTTGGGGTAGTTGAGAAAGATCGAATCCTTGCAGCCGAGACGCTTGCCAACCTCTTTAGTGTCCTGCTCATTCTTCAACACGATCTCTCCATACGAAGAGCCCGTACCAGCGGCCGAATCGTCGGAGAGCGTGACGAGAT
>CAYUZM010000756.1:0-3696 GCA_964449665.1 uncultured Solibacteraceae bacterium | reverse complement strand
ACCCCAGTTTCAAAGTCGCGGCGTGAACCCGGTGACGGCGTCTTCGGCTCCTACAATTTCTTCTCCCAGCCGAAGGGCCGCCGCGTCGGGCCCGGCGGCTTCCGCCGCGCCCGCCGCTACGCCCCCATGATTAGCCGCATTCTCGACGAAGAGGGCCTGCCGCAGGAACTCATCCACATGGCGCAGGCCGAATCCGGCTTCCTGCCGCGCGCTGTTTCCCGTATGCGCGCCACCGGCATGTGGCAATTCGTGCGCGACCGCGGCAATGAGTACGGCCTGAAGCAAACCAAGTTCACCGACGACCGCCTCGATCCCGAACGCGCCACCCGCGCCGCCGCCCGCCACCTGCGCGACCTCTATGCCCAGTTCGGCGACTGGTATCTCGCCATCGCCGCCTACAACTGCGGTCCCGGCAACGTCGAACGCGGCATCCAACGCACCGGCTACGCCGACTTCTGGGAACTCTACAAGCGCAACGTCCTGCCGCGCGAAACCGCGAACTATCTGCCGATCATCCTCGCCATGACCATCATGGCCAAGAACCCGGCCGACTACGGCATCGATGGCATCGTGCCCGACGAGCCGATCGTCTACGACACCGTCATCACGGATTCGCCCACCCACCTGGCCCTCATCGCCGACATCGCCGGACAGCCGCTCTCCACCATTCGCGAACTGAACCCGTCGGTGCTGAAGCTGGTGGCTCCCGCCAAGCATCCCATCCGCGTGCCCAAGGGCTCGGCCGGCGCCGTCGTCGCCGCCCTCGATTCGATTCCCGATACCAAGCGCGCGATGTGGCGCATGCACCGCGTCGGTTCGGCCGACACGGTCTCGGCAATTGCCCGCCAGTACCGCACCACCGAGCGGCAGATTCACGCCGCCAACGGCGGCGAACTGCGCTCGCCCGAGGAAGGCGATCTGGTGGTTGTCCCCGTCTCCTATCCCGGCGCCGTCGCCGACGCGCCCGTCCGCTCCACGCGTGCCGCCGCCGCAAATAAAGCGCCCGCCAAGACGTCACGTAGCGCCAGCTCCGCCAAGCGCGGATCGAAGAAGACCACGGCCGCGCGCAAGGCCACCGCATCGAAGAGCCGTGCCGCCGCCGCGAAGTCCACTCCCGCAAAAGTGAACTCCGCGGTGAGTGACGCCGCGAAAGCCGCTCGGAAACCTGCCGCCAAATCGGCCGCGTCCAAAGCTACCGCTCCCAAGGCTGTGGCCAAATCGGCCGTGTCCAACGCTGCTGCTCCCAAAGCTGCCGCCCAATCCGCCGCCAAATTGGCCGCGCCCAAGACCGCCGCTCCCAAAGCCGCGCCGAAGCATCCATCCACCTCGCTGCGCGCCTCCGTTCGTTAATTCCTTCCCCGAATTTCACCGCTCTCCTGCACGCTTGTGTACTTTCCTGTTGCACAAGGGAAAAAAACAGATATTCTAATTTCTGATCTGGGAACCGTAGGAGGCTCTCGTAATGATTTCCTACCGCATGTCGTCCGGCGACGACACTGAATTAGACGATTTTGCCTACGAAGAAGAACACATCGAACTCGAATCAGAGATCAGTGAGTATGACATGGATGATGATGACGCTTTGACATTCGACACCGGCGCCGCCGCTCCCGCTCCCGCGCCTCAACTCGTGCTGGAGGAACCTCCGCCTCCAGTGATTCTGCCGCCCGATGAATCCGGACCTACGGAATCGGTCGCCGCTGCCTCCGCCCCCGCCCCCAAAAAGGCGCCGGCCAAGAAAGCGGTGAAGACGGCGCCCGCTCCGGCCAAGAAGGCGGCTGCCCCGGCCAAGAAGGCCGCCGCGCCTGCCACCAAGGCCGCCGCGCCCGCCAAGAAAGCTCCGGCTAAGAAGGCTGCCGCGCCGGCCAAAAAGGCTCCGGCCAAAAAGGCGGCCCCTGCTAAAAAAGCAGCGCCCGCCAAGAAAGCCGTGAAGAAGGCAGCCCCCGCGAAGAAGGCAGTCAAAAAGGCGGTGAAGAAGGCCGCTCCGGCCAAAAAGGCGGCCCCGGCGAAGAAAGCGCCTCCCGCCAAGAAAGCCGCCAAAAAGGCTCCGGCCCCTAAAGCGGTCAAGAAGGCCGCCAAGAAAGCCGTAAAGAAGGCAGCCCCGGCGAAAAAGGCGGCCCCTGCCAAGAAGGCAGCGAAAAAGTCAGGCAAGCGTTAATCTGATCTTGAGGGCGCCGCGCGGGTCTCACTCGCCCGGCGCCCCGAGCCTCTCATGATCGTGCGTGCCACCCGCCTGTTGCGAAAGATGCGTGGCGGCGCACAAGCCCACCTCCTTCAAGCCGACGACGGCCATTTCTACGTCGTCAAGTTCACCAACAACCCCCAACACCGCCGCATCCTCGTCAACGAGTGGCTCGCCTCGCGCTTCCTCGCGTTCCTCCAAATCAATGCGCCCCCGCCCGCCATTGTCGAACTCAGCCCCGAGTTCCTCGCCCAGGCCCGCGGACTCCATCTCCAGTTGGGCTCCTCCCTCGTCCCCGTTCCCCCCGGCCGGCACTTCGGATCCCGCTTCCCAGGCGACCCCGCCCAGCTCACCGTCTACGACTTCCTTCCCGACATCCTTCTCAACAAAGTCGGCAACCGCCGTGACTTCCTCGGCACACTCGTCTTCGACAAATGGATGGGCAACTCCGACGCCCGCCAGTCCGTGTTCTTCCGCGCCAACGTTCGCCCGCCGGGAGACGCAGGCGAAGAGTCCGTCCGCCCCTCCTGGGTCGGCACCATGATCGATCACGGCTACGTCTTCGACGGCCCAAACTGGTCGTTCGTCGACGCGCCGCTCGCCGGCCTCTATCACCGTCCCGTCTTCTACGAATCCGTCCGCTCGCTCGACGACTTCCAGCCCTGGCTCGACCGCGTGCTCCACTTTCCCGAACACGTTGTCGACGACGCCCTCCGCTCCATGCCCGCCGATTGGGTCCAGCCCGATCTGGTGGCCAGCGAAGCCCTGCTTGAAAGGCTGCTTCGCCGCCGCGACCGCATCGAATCGCTCCTCCACGGCCTCCGCTCGGCCCGCGCTAAGCTCTTCCCCAACTGGAAGTGATTTCGCGTGCCACCATGGCCGCCGTCGACGGCGCCATCAGAATGCCATTGCGATAGTGCCCATAGGCCGCCCACAACCGGCTCTCGCCGACACGCCCCACTACCGGATCGCTTTGCGCCGCGTTCGGCCGCAGCCCGTTCCATATCTCCACCGGCTCGCACGCCGCCAGGGCAGGGAACACGGCCGCTGCCCCCTCCCGGATCTCACGCACACAGGCTTCGTCGATCGCGCGGTCAAACCCGGCCTGTTCGGTCGTCGCCCCCGCCAGAAACGCCCCGTTCCCGCGCTGGAAGAGATAGGTGTGCCCGCGCCTCACAATCGGCCCCAGCCATCCCGGCGGCATCTGGAAATGCATTAAATGGCCCCGCACGGGAAAGCTCTCCACAAGCGGTCCCGCGCCCGCCAGCTTCACATGGCTCGACCACGCCCCCGCCGCCAGCACCGCCGACTCCGCCGGGGCGACGCCCCCCGACTCCGCCCGCCCCCCCACCCGCGTCCCCTAGCCCCCCACCCCGCCCACCCCCACGCCTTCCCGCACGCCCGCCCCGCTCACCTCCCAGGCCGCCCGCAACGCGGCCCTCCACTCGCGCCGGTTCACCACGGCCTCACCCGGGTACCCTGCCCCGCCCCCCCCCACCCCCCCCGTCCCCCGC
>CAYUZM010000755.1:1325-3698 GCA_964449665.1 uncultured Solibacteraceae bacterium | reverse complement strand
GCCGCAGTTCGGCCGTCCGCACCACCACCTCGTGCTCGAGATTCTCGCGATGGCGGCTCAATGCTTCATCGCGCGCGCGAATCTGGTCCAGCATCTCGTTGAAACACTCCGTTAACCGGCCCACCTCGTCTTCGGCCATCTTCCGCGCGCGTACTGTGTAGTCGCCCTTCTCGCTGATCGCGCGTGCCGTGCTCTCCAAATGCAGCAGCGGCGCCGTGATGCTTTTCTGCAGCCGGAAGGCCACCGCGAACGACAGCGCAGTCGCCGCCAGAAATCCCAGCACGGCCACGCCCGCCGCATTCCACATTGCCTTTGCCGAGCGCCGGGTGTCGCCTCGCAGATAGATCATTCCCAGTGCCTTGCCATCCAACACCACGCGGCGGTAAATGGCCACCGTGTCGCCTTCGAAATACTCTCCCGGTCGCCGCACTCGTGGCTTCCCCCCCACCAGCCGGTACGCTGCCACGACCTCGCCTTGCGGCCCTAACAGCGCCGCCTCCAGAATGCGCGAATCGCCCTGCAGCGCGTGCAGATTCTCCTCGGCTGCCCGCTCGTCGCGAAACTCCAGCGCCGCCGTGCTGCTCGATGCCACCACCTCCGCCGCCGCCGCCAACTCCGCCCCCAGCGACTTCCGTAGGCGCGACGATTCATACGCCAGAAACGCCACCCCGGCCAGGGCCACCGTCATGCTCGTCGCCATCAGAATCAACAACGCGAGCTTCGCCTGCAGGGAGCGGTTCTGAAACCAGCGCCGCAACCGTGCCCACGGACTTAATTCACCACCCCCGACTGCACCACGCGCACCAGCCGCAACAGCTTCGAGCTGAACCGGATCCCCGCCCGCTCGCCCGCGCCCTTGTTCACCTCCAGCCCGATCCTCCCCTGGTCGTTGACGAAGTTCACCATCCCGCCCCGACGCGCGAACCCATCGCGATGCGACACCGTCAGCACCGGACCTTCATGCCTCCCGATCAAAGCCTGAATGTCGCGCTCCGACGCCGCGCC
This sequence comes from uncultured Solibacteraceae bacterium, assembly GCA_964449665.1. Taxonomy (GTDB): domain Bacteria; phylum Acidobacteriota; class Terriglobia; order Bryobacterales; family Bryobacteraceae; genus JAFLBB01. The sequence goes on along the minus strand of CAYUZM010000755.1, from coordinate 2,693 downwards.
CACGAACGTCACCTGGCAATCGCCCGCCTGCGATACCTTCTCGATCCCCACCACCGAGATCGGCCGCCCGTGCCAGGTCTCGTTCCTCGCCGCCCCCTCCAGCGCCGCTTGAAACCGCCCGCCCCCCAACACGCATATGCGCATCTGCCCCGCCGCGCTCTGCTCCGGCCAGTCCACGAACTTCACCACCTGCAGCAGCATCGTCGCCTGCACCTGCTCCTCGGATATCTGCGATGCGCCCGCACGCCATCCCACCGGCGCGGCCAGCATCGCCAGTACGGCCGGTGCCGCCAGCGCGAACGCCCGCCCGCGCAAGCCGCGACTGCTCGGTGCCGTCATCCTAGAACCACCACTGCCAGCGCACAAAGAAGGCCCGGCCCATTGCGTCGGAAACCGATCCGTCCTCAGGCTTGTACTCGTGAATCTTCGCTCCCGTAACGTTCTGCACTCCCATCGACGCGCCGCCCCACTCGCTTGCCCGCCACTGCACATTCGCGTCCACCCGGTGATGCGAACCCGTCGCCGGCTGCCCGCTCAACGCCCCCGTCGCATACCAAAGTCCGTTCACCTGCCACCGCCGCCCCAGTTGATAGCTCGACAGCAAGGTCGTTCGCACGCGCGGAAACACGTCCGGAACCACCTCTACCGCCGCGGCCAGCCCCGGTCCCGGTTTCCCGTTCGGTCCAAGCGATGAATGGTATTGCGTCAACGACCCCGTCACGCGCCACTTCCGTGTCACGTCCAGATGGGCCGAAACCTCCGTGCCGTACCCGTGCCCGCGCGCCAGGTTCCCCAAGTCGAGAAAAACCACCGGCGCACGTGACGCCGGGTCCAGTCCAAAACCGGTAGGCAGCAGCCCACCATAGTCGCGGTACTGGTTCCAGAACGCCGTCAAATCCCAACTCACTCGCCCCAACGCCTGCCGGTAGCCAATCTCGTACGACCGCTGCTTCTCGGCCTCAAAGAACGGCGACGGCCTGCGCTCCACTACCGCCATCCCCAGCGGTGTTGCCGCCGTGTCCACGTTGACGTGCAGGTTCAGGTCCGTGCGCGACGGCGTCCGCACCGCCCGCGAAACCGCGCCCCAAATCGAATGGTTCGTCCCCAGCGCCCACAATGCCCGCGCTGTCGGCTGCAGGTTCGACCCGCTCAGGCTGTTGTACTCGGCCCGGAATCCGCCCGAGAGGAACAACCGGTTTCGCACCGCCTCCCACTCGTCCTGCAAGGTAAATTGCGCCGTGTAGTAGCGCGCCGCCGCCGGTTCGAAGCGTGCCGGGAACGAACCCACCGAGTGGTCGCTCATCCCGCACCCCCCCGCGCCCGCCACCATCCTGTGCCGCCCCAGCCCGCGCCGCCGGTGCAGCCCGC
>CAYUZM010000755.1:0-1315 GCA_964449665.1 uncultured Solibacteraceae bacterium | reverse complement strand
CACGTCCAAGTCGGCCACGTGCGTCCGCGCCGACAACTGCGAGGTACGGTGAATGTTCAAATCCCAATAGGAGAACTGCAGCGTCGTCAAACCGCCCTTCATTGGCTTTAGCCACCGCGCCATCGCGCTGCCGCCTTCGTTGCGAATGTCGGAATGCACCCGCATGTTTCCTCCTGGCACCGGCGCGGGCAGCGAATAGAACTCCGAGAACCTGCTGCTTAACAGATCCCCGTGCACCTCCAGACGCTCACTCCCGCCCCGGTCCCAATCCAACCGGAACGTCAGCCGCCCGCTTGCCCACGGTGATTCCTCCTCGCCGCCTGCACCGGCCCCGCCGCTCTCCATCTTGTTCCGACGTCCGTACTGGCCCGAAACCCGCCACGCCAGACCCTCTTTCCACCGCTGCCCCCAACGCACCCGCCCTAGCATCCGGTCCTCGGTCCCCGTCCCGCCTTCGGCGTACCCGCCCAGCGTGTCTTCGGCGCGCCGCGTGATGATGTTGATCACCCCGTTCACCGCGTTGGCCCCCCACATCACCGCCCCCGGACCGCGAATCACTTCGATCCGCTCCACATCGTCCAACATCAGGTCCAGCCCGTCCCAGAACACCCCCGAATTCATCGGATGGTACGCGCTTCGCCCGTCTACCATCACCAGCAACTTGTTGGCGAACTGCCCGTTGAACCCGCGTGCCCCAATGGCCCAGGCGCCCGAATCCACCCGCGCCGCATGCACCCCCGGCGCCAGCCGCAATGCCTCCGGCAACGTCGAGATCCCCGCCCGCCGCATGTCCTCACGCGTGATCACCGTCACCGCCGCCGCCGATCGCGCCAGGCTCTGTTCTTTTCGTTGTACCGATGTAACCCGGATGTTCATCAACTGCTCCAGGTCCATCGACTTCAGGTCAGGCTCGGCGCCACTCAGGCCGGCTGTTACTGCTAAGGCCACCCAACAGGCGCGGGCCGTCACGCGCGGACGTCGTTCCACACCTATCCATATCGGTACGGACGGCTACTGTCGGGGCGATAGGACGGGGAAATCCGGGAGGAGGAAGACAATAAAAATAGGCCGTCCGGAAAGAAACTGGAGGAAACCTCCCGGACGGCCCCAAATCCTCGCCAATGTTGCGCTGTTGCCAACGCCCCATCGCGGAGGGAGGAGGAGAATCGAATCCCTACTGGAACAGGCGGCGCGTGCCGCGGCGGAATATCGACGGCGTATCCAGGTCGCTCGACGGCAGGGCTTCGGCCCGCGCCGCCTGCTGCTGAGCGCCCGGATGCGGACGCAGGCGGTCGCTCCCGAGCCGGCGGAATCT
>CAYUZM010000754.1:0-3710 GCA_964449665.1 uncultured Solibacteraceae bacterium | reverse complement strand
CACCGAGTACAACTACAAGTGGTTCGTCAACAACCACGACAACCCCTACACCCAGGCCAAACCCTTCAACTGGATTCGCATGCGCGTCCTCGGCGGCCGCTCCCTCTCCCACGGTGAAGTCGAGGAAGCCTTCGACCTCTTCAATTGGCCATCGCCTCCCGCGGCACCCTACTAGTCACGCTCCCCGTCAACCCCTTCGCTTCGGGAGGGTCCTTCCATTCCGGTCCGCCCGCCCGGCTCTTACTCACCTCAGCATTTTCAATGTTTTGAATGCGACTGCGTTCCTGGATAACCGTTATCCAACACAGAGTAACTTCCGTCTTTTCGGCCGCGTAGACAAAATGGACCGAACTGTGGAACGAGGAGGAACCTCATGGACCGGCTCATCGCAATTGCCGCAATCGAAGCCAAAGCGGCCCAAATGGGATTTGGCGAACGAACATCCGAATACGGACTGTCGGAAGACGGACGTGCTTTCATCGGCCACTTTGCCGGTGGCGTTGTTTACTACTTCGACGGCCTCGGCGCGGTCGAACTCCATGGCTCCATCCGCGACCGCTATTTCGAAATCGGCGAACGGAAATCGCCTCTCGGCTGGCCCGTCACCAATGAGACGGCCATCGCCGACGGCGGCAGACTCAACTATTTTGAGCACGGTGCGATCGTTTGGCACCCCACCACCGGCGCTTGGGAACTCTACGACCCAATGCTCGACAAATGGGAAAGGTTACGCGCCGAGCGTGGCGTTCTGGGCTTCCCCTCCTCCGCTCCGGAATCCAACAACGGCTTCGACCGCACCCAAACATTCCAGGGTGGTTCCCTCCGTTGGTCGCCCCAAGCTGGTTGCGAATTCTTCCCCAGCGGCCGCGTCGTCGAAAAGAAAGTTCTCGTCATCCTAATCGACTTTTCCGATGTCCCGCCCCCGTCCGGCCACACCCGCGAATGGTACAGCCGCCTCTTCTTCGATCCAGACGGCGCCGTACAGACCCCGGAACGCGTCCCAATCCGTTACAACGCCTATCAGTACTTTGCCCGCATGAGTTCCGGCCGGACACACATCACCGGCGAAGTGCGCGACTGGGTACACAACCCCGCCCGCGTCGTCGACCAGATGCACTGGAACGGCCAATCCCCTGAGGTCTGGCGGTCGGGCACGTTCATCAACGCCGTCGTCCCCTTCTCCCTCCGGCAGCTCGGTATTCGGGAGCGGCCAGACTTCGACGCCATCGCGTTCCTCCATACCGACGTCTGGACCGGCGGCGCGAAACGCACCATGGACGACGTTTACAGCGCCATGCGTGACAACGGTACGCTCGCCGCCGAATGGGATTCTGCCTGGGATCACTGGCGCGACATGCCCATCCTCTTTATGGGTGCCACTCAGGCCGACCCGCCGCCTCCCGCGAACCCCGATGGCACCATCCAGGAACTCTCGCCGGGCACTACCTTTCGATTCGGCTCTAATTCCATCCTCATGCACGAGCTGGGCCACTTGCTGTTCGACTATCCGGACCTCTATGCGGCCGAGTTCCAGTTCTGGAACGACTCCGAACTGATGAGCACCTTTGCATGGGACCAATCACCCCCAATCCTAAGCTCCTTCCCGCGCGAGACCTCTGGCTGGTTTCTCATCGAAGACATGCCCCGAAGGTCTGCCACGCAATTCCGGTTTCGCAACGTCGAATCGGACCGCTTCGCCTACCGGTTTCCAAATGGACCGATTGACAATCACGAGTTCCTCGTCCTTGAACACCGGACCGAAGACGCCGCGACGAGTTCCATCCTCGCTCGCCACGAAGATTGGAAAGCCCGCGTCGTTACTGCCACGCCAAATCGCGAGGCTCAGCGTTGCCTCACTCGCCCGCTTCACCGCTATTGGGGCCGCTCCGACACACGGACCTTGGGCGAAGGCATCCTTCATGAAAACACATACAACCAGTCGGGCGAACTCTGGTGGCGCTTCCGCAATATCAACGCCTCGGAACGTTTCGCCGTCTCCGACATTGACTATGCCCCCATCGATTTCACCGCGGCCACCCCGATGTGGTTCAACTCCACCCGGCGTCAGTTCATCGCGAGCAACGCGCCCGGCGATCCCGATGGATTCGCGAACTGCCACGCCTTCACTCCCGAATTGGGCCGTTTCGGCCCGCGCTACCGTAACACCTGGCACATCAAGGGAGCCAGCCGCGAAGGCAGCACGGACGTTGTCGGCTTTCAATTCGCAGTCGTTCCAGAAAGCGGCGCCAGAATGTATCTCACTGTTGCCGTTCCCCAACCACTACGCGAAGCCCTCGTTCACGTAGGCGTTCAGATTCCACAGCCCGTGATACTCGACGGCGTCGAAATCTCGCAGGAATTCGGTCCTCTCCAACCCCTCGCCTCTTTCCAGATGCGTGGAGTTTCTCCAGTCAAAACCATGGTCGTGGACGTGTCCAATCTCCGCAACCAAAACGTTCGTTTCGAGCTTCGGTTCGAGACTGAAGACTACCTGCGCAATGAGTTCTACCTTCTCGAATGGCTGCTCGTTCCAACCGTTCCCCGCACCGTCAACCTTCTCGCCGCGGCGCCGCGCGCGGTCTGGTCCACCGCGACCGCGAAACTCACCTTCGGCAACCTCGACGCCACTCCGCAAGTCGGCTTCGTCACCTCAGGCAGCGCCGAACTGAATGATCACCGCATTTACTGCGGCAGAGTACTTCGCGTCGCCGGCCGCGAGGTGAGCGGTGCGTTCCCCGTCACTCTGAATGCGCCCATTCTCCGCTTCGAATGCGGTTGGTCGTCCTCTGCCTCGCTTGCGAACCTGCCCGCGTCCGTGAGCGTGCAGTTCGAGGACGAATCTGGACGCCGTCAATCGCTGATGGACCTCCATCGAGGCCACAGCGAGGTCCGCGCTTGGCGCTACGCCTGGTGGCTTCCACCGCTCGTCGGCGGACACAATCCGCTGACCTCTTTCATGATTCCCATCCCGCCAGCACTGCAAGGCGCATCCGGCCGCCTGATCCTGAACATCACCGCCGACTCGCCGGCTGAACTCTTTTTCCCGATGATGTGTCTGACGCGCGGCTAACGCCCGGCCCGCGCCTCATCGCGTCTCGCACAACCACAGGCTCTCACTTTCGTTCATATGTCTCTCTACGCGGTATGGGTTCACGGCAATGCCGCCGGTGCCCAACACGTCGGCAATCCCCCCATCATGCAGGCACGCGATGGACACAACGTAGTTCCCTGGAGTGACATCGTCGGCTTCCCCCTCAACAACGGCATGGTCTTCCGCGGATGCAACCGCAGCGGAGGCTTGTTCGGCGCACGCGTTGTCCCTCAGCCCTCTACCATCTTTCACTTCATGATCCCCACGCCCGTGGTCACGTGCGGCATGGGCGCGAAACTCCTGCGCGTGTTCGTCCTGTGGCAGGCCGACCCCAACATCACCCTGCATCGGGTGGAAGCCTTCGACGGCCCCTTATTTCACCCCGTCGACTTCCCCGGTTCAGTCGGCGGCGGCCGCGACGGCGGTGGCGGCCGGGCCGACCTCGTTCCCGGAATAACCAGCTTCGACGTGCCCTCTACTCCCGAAATCCTCTGGGGCGTCGGCATCACCGTCGGCTTCGGCTTCGCAGCCGACGGCAACATCCGGTTCACCTCCGCCGGAGCGGATTTCGATATTCAGGCATAGCCGTACGCCATGCACGCGATACAATCTCCCCCAT
>CAYUZM010000753.1:391-3714 GCA_964449665.1 uncultured Solibacteraceae bacterium | reverse complement strand
GTCTCCTTCACCCCCATGACGCCCGGGGCCTGGGCTATTTGGACAGCCGCGCGAAATTTGTTGCGCCTACCCCAGCTTGTACGGAGCGCGGTACTCGTAGTGCAGCCACTTGTTCGCCGCACCGTTGTTGGTGAACTTCTCGGTCTTGCCGTCCCATTCCAGGTAGCTCTTCGTCAGCAGCGCGATGTTGCCGATCAGCGTCGCCGACGTCGACAGGTGCCCGTCCAGAATGTCGCAATTGCACTTGGCGCGCGTCTTTACGCAGTCCAGGAAATTGCGCGCGTGGAACGCCGTGTCGGCGCTGCCCTGCATTGTGCTCGCCTCCATCGCGGGGGCGATCTTGCCGACGTTCTTCTCCATCTGCCGGTCCACGGGCGACCGGCCCGGCCGCGGCGAATCGCTCACGTTCTCCGGAACAATCTCCCAACGGTTACCCCACAGATACATCGTGCCCTTGGTGCCGCGCAGTTCCATCTCGCTGTTCTTGGCGTTGCCCGGCGCGCGGTTGGCGTTGTACTGGACGAAGTGCACCATCGTGCCGCCAAAGTCCCACATCACTTCGAGCGTGTCGGGAATCTCGCGGTTGTCCTCCACCACATACTTGCCGCCCATGGCCACGACTGCTTTGGGCGACTCCTTGCCCAAACACCACCGCAACATATCCATATAGTGAACGCCGAAGTTGGTCAACTGGCCGCCCGAGTAGTTGAGGAACCAGCGGAAGTTATAAAACGTGCGGTTCTTGTTGTAGGAAACCTTCGGCGCGGGCCCCAGCCACTTGTCCCATGCCTCGGCGTCCCAAGGCTGCTCATCCGGCGGATTGCCAATCCCCTTCGGCCACTCGTTCTGCAAGTGATATCCGCGCGCCACCGTGACGTGCCCGATGCCGCCTTCGCGCACAATCCGCGCCGCCTCCTGCAGGAACTTACCCGACCGCCGGTGAATGCCCACCTGCGTCACGCGCTTGGTCTCGCGCGCCACGTCCACCATGCGCCGCCCTTCCACCACGGTCAGCGAAAGCGGCTTCTCGACATACACGTCCTTGCCCGCCTTGCACGCCGCGTTGAACATGATGGCGTGCCAGTGGTCGGGCGTCGAAATCGCCACGGCGTCCACGTTTTTGTCGTCGAGCACCTGCCGGTAGTCTTTATACTTCTTGGGCGTGGCGCGCGACTTCTTCACGGCGAAGTCCATGTAGTCCTCGCGCAGGTCGCACACGGCCACCGTTTCCTGGTCGCCATGCTCGAGAAACGCGTCGTGCACCTGGTCGCCGCGATTGCCCACGCCGATGTAGCCCATGCGCAGGCGTTCGTTCGCGCCCATGATGCGCGAGTAGCTGAGCGCGGTTGCCGAAGCGGCTCCGCGCACGAGTGTCCGGCGGGTGACGGTTGAGAGCGTAGTGTCTTTCATAGCGGCGTGCCAATCTTAATATAGGCTCAGAAGATGGCCGTTCGCTTTGCCCTCGCGCTTCTCCTTTTTGTCATGAACGCACCCGCCGCTTCCCCCATTCTGGTTCACGGCCACCGCGGCGCTCGCGCCGTGCGCCCCGAAAACACAATGCCCGCCTTCGAGTACGCTCTGCGCATCGGCGTCGACGTGCTCGAACTCGACCTCGCCGTCACCAGGGACAACGTCCTCGTCGTCTCGCACGACCCCAAACTCTCCGATGCCATCTGCACCGCGCCGCCAGGCTGGAAGGGCTCGAATGTCATCCGCGAAATGACGCTCGATCAGCTGCGCCTGTGGGACTGCGGCGCCAAGCGCAATCCGCAATTCCCGCGCCAGGAACCCGTCCCCGGCACGCGCGTGCCAACGTTTGACGAAGTGCTCGCCCTCGCGCCGCGCGGCACCTTCGAGTTCAACGTGGAAACCAAAATCTACGCCAAGTATCCCGAACTCACGCCCGCGCCCGAGGAGTTTTCGCGCCTGTTGCTGGAAGCCATTCGCAAACACAAGCTGGAGCGGCGCGTCATCGTGCAGAGCTTCGACTTCCGCACGCTCAAAGCCATGAAGGCCATGGCCCCGGAGATCCGCCTCTCGGCCCTCTTTGAGCCGCTCACCACGTGGGACCCCATCAAAGCCACCGTCGAACTCGGCGCCCCCATCATCTCGCCGCACTACCGTCTGGTGAACAACGGCTTTGTGGAGCGCGCCCACAAGGCCGGTCTGCAAGTCGTGCCGTGGACCGCCAACGGCGAAGCCGAGTGGCGCAAACTCGCCGATGCGAAAGTCGACGCGATTATTTCCGACGACCCGGCTGCTTTGCTGGCTTGGTTGAAGCGTTGAGCTTGTCGAACAGCGTCTTGCGGTCGCCGCGTTCCCACAGGCCCTGAATCTCGCTCTCGCCCATCCCCGCCAGCCGCCCGGCCAGGATGAACCCCGGCAGCGCGTGCGGCAGGTGCTTCCACGCGGCCATTTCGCGAATCGCCGGCAGCGCCCGTTCGCGCAGGTGGCCCATCAGCGTCGCCTCGCGCGACTCCGTAAGCGTCACCAGCGTGTTCGCGGCCGTGATGCGGTCCTGCCAGATGATCGAATTCAGGCTCTCAATGAACCACGTGGGCAGAATCCGCAGCTCCAGTTCCGGCTGCTTCTGTTTCAGAATGGCGATCGCGCCCAGCGAGCGCATGGCGTTGTTGCGCACCGTGTCGTCCGGATCGCGCAGCGCGTACTGCAAATCGTCGACCACCGCTTCCTTCTTCGGTGCGTAGCCGATGACATAGGCTGCAATCGCCCGGTGCTCGGGGTCAAACGACTTCCGCAATACCTCGCGCAACTTGGGCAGTTCCGCCTCGGCCAGCGTGAGAAAACGCTCCTGGTGCGCCCGGCAGATGGCGTTGGCCATCAAAGAGTGGCCGTGCGACAGATCCTCCGACGTCTCGCCCGCCCGCACCGCCAACCCGACTGAGGCCAGGAAGGCCACATACTCGTCGTGAATCTCTTTCGGAAGCAGGGCCGGTTCGGCGCCCGGCGTGTTGAAGTCGAAGTGCGGCGCGCCCTTTTCTTCGATGCCGATGTAGAGAATCGCCTTGCCGTCCTCGCAGCAGGCAGCCTCCAGGTTGGCACGAACCACGCCTTCCACCTGTTCGAGCTGCTCCCCGGCGACATAACGCTCGGCGCGTTGCCGCTGTTCCACGTGTACGGCCTGTCCAGCGTGCTCAACGTCGCGGTGCGCTACGGCGGGACGGTGTCGCTGATGCTGCGCTTCGACGCCCAGGTCGCGCTCGACCAGATCGCGCGCGACCGGGTGACCGTGATGGTCGGCGTGCCGACGTTGTACCTCGGCCTGCTCCACGCGGATCGCGAAGGGCGCGACCTGTCCACCC
>CAYUZM010000753.1:0-381 GCA_964449665.1 uncultured Solibacteraceae bacterium | reverse complement strand
CGAACCACGCCTTCCACCTGTTCGAGCTGCTCCTCGGCATCGCCCTTGGAGCGCGGCAGGGTATCGCCCAGTTTCTTGCCCAGGGCTCTCAACAGCTTCTCTTCCGGTACGATCCGGCGTCCGTAGAAGTCGATCACTCCAATAGGCGGCCCCTGCGCCGGCAAAAGGGCGCACAGAGCCATCAGGGCCGAAAGAACTTTGAACACTGCCATATACGACGCGCGCCATGCGCTTCCGGCTACGCCTGCTTTTTCGCCAGATCGCCAATCACCGGCAGCACCACTTCCCGCTCTTTGTATAGTTGCCACATAATGTGCAGCCAGATGGCCAGGCTCCCCAACTGGATCACCGGCGCCAAAATCTGCGAGAGCGCCCACGGCA
>CAYUZM010000752.1:0-3719 GCA_964449665.1 uncultured Solibacteraceae bacterium | reverse complement strand
CACCCGCGCGGGTTTGAGCCCGGCGCGATAGTGCTCTGGATAATCCTTGCCGGTGCCTGAAAGCCAGCACGCGGCTTCGGCGGCGCGGCCCGCGACGAGGTGATCGGGGTTCTCTTCGTAGTGGTTGTAAGGGTCCATTGTGATCAGCGTGTCCACCTGCAAGACGCGGAACAGAAAGATGAGCCGCTGGCGAATTTCGATCTCGGCGGCGTCGTCCATGCGGTGGTTCCGGTAGTAGAAGGAGAAGGCCTTTTTGCAACCCAGCGCCTTAGCGACCTCCTGATTGTCGATCTCGTTCTGCACAACACCAAAGCCAAGCGTCTTTCCGGCCGCTTCGTCGTTTGAGATGCGAATCAGGTAGGCCGTGTAGCCCTCGTCGACCAGCTTGGCGACGAGCCCTCCGGCATAGAGCGGAATGTCGTCCGAGTGCGCCTGCACGGCGGCGAGCACCTTACCCTGGTGCGGTTTGTCCTTGGCCGCGCGTTCGATTTGCAAGTCGTCGGCGAAGCTGTAGTAATCGGGCACGGTGAACGGGCTCCAGCCCGAGCGCTTGTTGGCGTAGGCCGCGGCGGTGGTCTTCGCTGGGAGCGCGAGCGGGGCCGAAGGCGACGCGGCACGGGCAGGCGTGCGCGCCGGCGTCTGCGCGGAAGCCGCCCCCGGAAGTGCCGCGCCGAACAGAGCGGAACGGGTTAGAAATTTTCTTCGCTTCATGGCTTGCGAGAAAGTATACACGCGCCAAGGGCCGGCACCCACCGGCCCGCGATTCTCGCTACGATACTTCTTCCAACATGCGATTGACGTTCCTTCTCTTCCTTGCCGGAGTTGCCCTGGCGCAGCATCCAGAGACGATCCGCGAAGGCCGCCGCCTCTTCGTCCGCAACTGCTCGGCCTGCCATGGCGACACGGCGAAGGGCGGACGCGCGCCGGACCTCACGACCGGCGAATGGAAACATGGCGGCACTGCGACTGAACTCGTTCGCAACATCACAAAGGGAATTCCAGGGACCCAGATGCCCGCCATTTCCATGCCCGACACGGATGCGCAGGCAGTGGCGGACTACCTGCTCTCACTGGCCGCCCGTCCCCGTGAAGCCATCACCGGAAGCGAAGCATCCGGGCGCACACTATTCTTCGGCAAAGGGCAGTGCTCCCGCTGCCATATGTTCGGCGGCAATGGAGGGACGTTCGGCCCGGACCTTTCCCACACACGCGCGCGTTCCACCCAGGAAAGACTCCGCAAGAGGATGGCTGAGCCGATCACGCTCACCGAAGCGTCCCCGCGCGGCGGCGCACCGGTGCGCGGCGTGAACAAATCGGAGGACACATTCACCATTCACCTGTTCGACCGCGAGCGCCGATGGCATGCACTCCACAAGCGCGATCTGGACGCGCCGCCAAAGAAAGTACGCGAACCGCATGCGGCGTTGAGCGATGGCGAGCGAAACGACGTGGCCGCATTTCTTCTGCAGGCCAACCCGTTGCACGAAACGCACGCCTCATGGACGCCCGATCCATCGTTCAATGTGACGTATGCCCGGCTGCGCGATGCCGCCGCCGAGCCGCAGAACTGGCTTACGTACTGGGGCGATCTGCGTGGCACGCACTACTCAGGGTTGAAGCAGATCACACCTGCCAATGTGGCGAAACTACAAAGCGCGTGGACCTTTCAGAGCGGCGGCGACAAGGTGGAAGCCACACCACTGGTCGTCGACGGCATGATGTTCGTGACCGGTCCGCTGAACAACGCCGCCGCGCTCGACACCCGCACGGGGCACGCGTTGTGGCGTTACACGCGCCGGCTTCCACCCGATGTGGCGAGCCATTGCACCGTGATGACGAATCGCGGTTTCGGCATACTCGGCGACCGTTTGTACATGGCTACCCTCGACACGCGCCTGGTGGCGCTCGACGCCAAGAGCGGCAATGTAATTTGGGACGTCGAAGTGGACGACTACCGCAAAGGATTCTCCATCACCCACGCGCCGCTGGCGATCGACGGGAAGATCATCGTCGGCGTCACAGCAGGCGAGTGCGCCCTGACCGGTTTCGTCGATGCCTACGACGCCGCGACAGGAAAGCGCTTGTGGCGCACATACTCGGTTGCGCAGCCGGGCGATCCGAACCGCAAGACGTGGGAGCCTGAGCCGTCCGCCAACTTCGGAGGTTCGCCCACTTGGATGACCGGTACGTTCGACGCGGAGACGAATACGCTGTTCTGGACCACGGGCAACCCAGGACCGGACTACGACGGCACGGTGCGCGGCGGCGACAATCTGTATTCGTGCTCCGTGCTAGCGCTCGACCCGGACACCGGGCGCATGAAATGGTGGTTTCAATTCACCCCGCACGACGTGCACGATTGGGATGGCAACCAGACGCCCGTACTCATCGACGGCACCGTGCGCGGGCAGAAGCGCAAGCTGCTCATCACGGCTCAACGCAATGCCTTCTATTACGTGCTGGACCGGACCACGGGCGAGTTTCTCGATGGCCGCGCGTTCGCCAAGCAGACCTGGGCCAAGGGACTCGACGACAAGGGGCGGCCGATCGTGCTGCCCAACACAACGCCGACACCGCAGGGCAACTACGTGTGTCCCGACGCGGCCGGTGCGGCGAATTGGGGATCGCCCTCCTACGATCCGGCGCACGATCATTTGCTTGTGTCCGTGCGCGAGGCCTGCGCCACGTATACCAGCGTCACGAAGGACCCGGTGCCAGGCACCGGCTACACGGGCGGTGGGGTGGAGGTAGATCCGAATGTCGGCACGCCTGGCTCGGTGCGCGCGCTCGATGCCACAACGGGCAAGCAGAAATGGAATTTCCCCATCCATGCCGGAGCGTCGTCCACGGGCGTGCTGGCAACAGCGGGCGGCGTGGTGTTTGCGTCGAGTAACGACGGAAACCTGATTGCACTCGACGGCGCCACGGGCAAGTACTTGTGGCACTACAACACCGGCGCGGCGACGATCGCGTCGCCCATGGCGTATGCAGTGGATGGCAAGCAGTACGTCGCGATCGCTTCGCAGTCGTCGGTCTTCGCCTTCGCGCTGCCGTAACCTGGTCAACTGCGCCAGTCGCGACCGATGGCGTCGGCGGCCAGGATCGCGTCGGCAACCATCTTCGCGGTCACCTCGAATGGTTCGTTGTGAATCGTCTCACCCGGAGCGACGGCTCTGCCGGCCACTTGCGCGAGCATTTCGGCGGAAAGATCGCGACAGCCGATCTGCTCCAGCGTGGTGGGCAGTCCGGCTTCTGTGGAGAAGGTGAGCACATCGCGCATCTGCGCTCGCGGCGCGCCTTCCAGCACCAGTTGCACCAGAGTCCCAAAGGCGACCTTCTCGCCATGAAAATAGTCGTGCGTGCCGGGTGCGGCGGTAAGCCCGTTGTGAATGGCGTGAGCGGCGGCGAGGCCGGAGGACTCGAAGCCGAGCCCGGAAAGCAGCGTGTTAGCTTCCACAATGCGTTCCAGCGCGGGTGTCACGGCTTGCTGGCGCACGGCGCGCAGCGCGTCGGCGCCGTCTTCGATCAGCGTCTTGTAACAAAGCTCGGCAAGAGCGAGAGCGCTGCGGGTGGAAGCCCCGCCCCGCATGTTCTTCACGTGTCCAGCGGCGCAGGTCTTCGCTTCAAACCAGGTGGCAAGCGCATCGCCCATTCCCGCGGCAAGCAGGCGCGCGGGCGCTTGCGCGATGACGGCGGTGTCGACGAGAACGAGATCGGGA
>CAYUZM010000751.1:0-3721 GCA_964449665.1 uncultured Solibacteraceae bacterium | reverse complement strand
TAATCGTCATCTCCGCCATGGGGAACTCCCCGGGCGGGAGTCCCTTGTCGGTTTCGACGCGGACGGATACCCCATCGCCGGCCGCCGGCCGGCACGGCATGTTGCGTCGATCAAGGGCGTCATCGCGGACGTACTCCCGTATGAGACTGGATCGGCGTGGGTCAGCCTGACCCTTCAGGCGCATCTCGAAAAGCTACACGCCCAGAGGGCGGACCTCGTCGTCACACCGAGCCGCTACTGCGCAGAGCGGATCGACGAACTCTACAGAGTTCGCAACGCGGTTGTCGTTCCCGAACTGATCGACCTGGACTGGTGGAGCAGCTTGTTGCGGACCCACCCAACGCCGGCTATGCCAAAACAACGATTCATCGTCCTGTGCGTGTGCCGGTTCTATTCCAGGAAACGTGTTCATGTTTTGCTTCGCGCGGCGGCTCTCCTCCGGACGCGAGTCCCCGAATTGGAGGTGCGCATTGTAGGCGGAGGGCCAGACGCGGCCCGATTGCGGCATCTGTCGACGAAGCTGCGCCTTGATGGCACCGTGCGCTGGCTTGGCGACCTCCCGACCGCCCAACTCGCGGTAGAGTACAACCGTGCCGACGTTTTCTGCCTACCCAGCGTGCAGGAAGGATTTGGGATCGTCTTCCTCGAAGCGATGGCCGCCGGCAAGCCGATCGTGGCGGCGCGCGCGGCCGCGGTTCCGGAAGTCGTCCGTCATGGCCTGCTCGTGGAACCAGAAAGTACCGAGGCGCTCGCGGACGCGATCGAAACGCTCTACCGGGATTCCGAACTACGAACTTTGCTCGCCGACCTTGGCAAACGAGACGTGGAGCGATTCGATATGCCGCGCGTAGCCGGATGCTTCATGGAGACGGTGAGCGGAGGAGTAAGGGAAGTGGAGGCGATAGCGAAATGAATTCATCAAAGTACCTGATTCTCGGAGGCGGCATGGTCGCCGGATATGCGGCGAAACAACTTGTCGAGGGTGGCCTCAGGCCCGGCGAACTGACAATCGTGTCGGCGGATAGTTCGGTTCCGTATGAACGGCCGCCATTGTCAAAGAGCTTCCTCGCCGGAAAAGACACGGAAGCGAGCGTCTTGATTAACGCCGGAGACTTCTACCGAAAGCACGGGATCGGCATCAAGCTCAATTGCGAAGCCGATGGCGTGGATCCCGCCCGGAAAACCGTGCATCTGCGGTCCGGACAAGAGATCGGATTCGAGAAGCTCATCGTAGCGACTGGGGCCCGCGTGAGAACGTTGGACATCCCCGGCCACGATCTGGCCGGCCTCCACTATTTGCGTACGCTCGAAGACTCAAAGCGCATCCGCGACAAGGCCGCACGCACGAAGCGGGCGGTCGTTATTGGTGGTGGATTCATTGCGATGGAAGTGGCCTCCGTGCTTGCGCAAAGGGGAATTGAAACCACGATGGTTCTGCCAGACGAGCGCATCTGGAAGCGCTTTTTCACTTCGCGCATGTCCCGCTTCTTTGAGGATTACTATACGGCGCGAGGCGTGCGATTCGTCAAGAACACCAAGGTCGCGGAATTGACTGGCGGTGGGGCCGTTACATCGGCCGCATTGCAAAATGGCGAAAGAGTGGATTGTGACATGGTTGTGGCGGGTATTGGAGTGAAGCCTGTCACCGAGCCGCTTATCCATAGCGGAATTGAAATAGCGGATGGAGTGGTGGTGAATGAGTACCTCGAGACCAATCAACCCGATATCTACGGCGCTGGAGATGTGGCAAGCTACTACGACGTGCTGTTCGGCAAACACCGCCGCGCCGAGCATTGGGATAACGCGGTCTCGCAAGGTCAGCACTGCGCCCGCGCCCTACTTGGCGAGCGTACACCGTTTCTCCACGTGCCGTACTTCTTCTCCGATGTTTTCGATCTCTCCTACGAGTTCTGGGGCGACCCTTCCGGTGCGGAAGAAATTGTTGAGCGTGGCGACTTGTCGAGCAACAGCTTCAGTACCTGGTGGTTGCGGCAAGGGAAGCTGGTGGCGGCCTTTACGATGAACCGTCCCGATGAGGAGCGCGAAGCCGCCCCGCGCCTGATCCAGTCAAAAGATCCGGTTTCTGCCGCGACGCTTCCGGGGGTACGGTGATCTGCGGGCAACGACGGCTGGCTCGCTAACGTGCGTGGCTCCGCACGATGCTATACCGCAGGTAGAGGTGGTCTGCGCTTTGCTTCACGCTGACAAGTCTCAGCCAGGGCGCGGTCTCCGGAGAAAACGCTGTGCCTGAGATCACGCCAGGGCGCTGCAGTTTCCCATCCCTGCCGCCGAACTGGGGGGCTAAGGTGAGAAATATCTCGTCCATGCAGGCGTGGGCTACGAAATCGCCGCAGAGCGTTGGGCCTCCTTCATGAAGCAGGAGTTTCACGCTAAATTCACAGTGGAGAAGCTTCAAGATCGCCGCGGGATCGATTTTGCCTCCCGCGGATTCGATTGCCCTAACTGCAACCGAGCCGAGCGCCGTCGCGCCGTTCTTGATGAGCAACTCCCTACCGCTCGGCGAAGTAGCAATCAGAGTCCTCAAACCAGGAGTTCGGAACACAGCCCGTTGGAGATCGACATCGCCGCTGCCGCTCACAATCACATTTAATGGCGGCTCTGGCTTGATGGGTACCTCCCGGCGATAGCGCGCGTAAAGGTCTCGAGCCTCCGGATAAACATGTTCCGCAATCCATAGGTGTTCGGGAGCAACTTCGCGAAGCGTCCCTGCTCCAACGATCACCGCGTCGGCGGAGGCTCGGAGCAGACCCATAATGAACCGATCCACCTCGTTGGAGCCGCTGATTTCACCGCCGCCAGATTTCCCGGAAACTTCGAAACTGACCACTCCGTCGAGTGTGCTCACGAAATTGCCGATCACATGGGGTTGATCGCCATGCGCAGGAAATCGCAGATCTCCCCCGTATCGAATTCTCAGTCCATCCGGTAGAACGGCCGGGGCGAGCGCTGGGGTCCTATCGAGCAGTGTGTTGATCTGTTCCATGATCGTGGATCACGTGGGTTGCTTTCCGCCGGGCGATCTCCCGCGCGGAGCCGCACCCGAACTGATGTACTCGCTCAGCGCAACGGCGTTGTTATGCTCGGTGTCGTGCGAACTGTACAAGAGCGTCACAGTACCCTTGCGCGCCGCCCGACGAATTGGCTCCCACGCTTCCGGTACGCGATCAAGCTCGGCAAAGTACTTGCGCCGGAACTCAGCCCATTTTGCCGGATCGTGACTGAACCACTTTCGCAACTCCGTGCTGGGCGCGGCATCTTTGAGCCAGCCATCGAGATGCAAAGACGTTTTCTTAATGCCACGAGGCCAAAGCCGTTCGACGAGGTAGTACACGCCATCACGGGGAGTTCTTGTGTCGTAGACCCGCTTTAGTTTGATCATGTCGATGCCTCCTTGGCCAAGTACCCGCCCCTGCCAAGACTGTCCAGCAGCAAATGGAAGTAAATGAGCCCACCATACGGCTTCCATCGCCTGGTGATGCGTGCCACCCGCGCATAGTCAAGGGGCTTTCGCAGACGCATCCAGCGCGCCAGGTTGTTGCGGGCGCCGATGTCGTCGCCGGGAAACAGGTCAGTCCGGCCCATTCCCCGAAGCAACGCGTATTCAGCCGTCCATCGTCCCACGCCTCGCAGTTCCTTTAGGCGGGATATGGCTTGGCCGTTATCCAGATCCGCAAGCGACTCCAGATCCAGCCGCCCATTT
>CAYUZM010000750.1:0-3730 GCA_964449665.1 uncultured Solibacteraceae bacterium | reverse complement strand
CTGGGGCTGGTCCTCGTCTGCGCCAAGCCGTTGGGGTCCTACATGGCGCGTGTGTTCGACGGAGAGCGCACGTTCCTCCACCCCGTCTTGCGCTGGCTGGAGGTATTGACCTATAAGGCCGCGGGCGTCAAAGAGGACGTCGAGCAGAAGTGGACTCACTACACCGCCTCGCTGCTCAGCTTCAGCATGTTTGGTTTCGTCATTCTGTACCTGCTACAGCGATTGCAAGGGGTGCTGCCCCTCAATCCGCAAGGTTTCGGGGCGGCGCAGGTTTCCCCGGACCAGGCCTTTAACGCCGCCACCAGCTTTGTAACGAACACGAACTGGCAGTGGTACTCGGGCGAGGCGACCATGAGTTACTTCGTCCAGATGGCTGGCCTGACAGTGCAGAACTTCCTTTCTGCGGCTGCCGTAATGGCCGTTGCCGTGGCGCTGATTCGCGGCTTTGCGCGCCAGGAGAAGAAGACAATCGGCAACTTCTGGGTGGATGTCACACGCGCCACCATCTATGTGCTGCTGCCGATCTCGATTGTCGGAGCGCTGCTCTATGTTTCTCAGGGTACGGTCCAGAACTTGAGCGCCTATACGGAAGTCACTACGGTTGAAGGCGCGAAGCAGGTGATCGCGCAGGGGCCGGTTGCCTCGCAAGAGGTGATCAAGCAGCTCGGAACGAATGGTGGAGGGTTCTTCAACGCCAACTCGTCGCACCCATTCGAGAATCCGACCCCCCTTAGTAATCTGCTGGCGATGTTCCTGATCTTCGTGATTCCCGGAGCGCTGACGTACACGTTCGGGAAGATGGTGGGCGATACACGCCAGGGCTGGGCGATTTTCGCGGCCATGGCCGTGATGTTCCTGATCGGCGTCTTTGTCTGTTACGGCTTCGAGCAGGCGGGCAACCCGATTCTGGCGAAACTCGGTCTCCAGACCCAAGCAACGGCAGGCCAATCGGGCGGCAACATGGAAGGCAAAGAGGTCCGCTTCGGCATCGCGAATTCCGCGCTCTTCGCGACGGTTACCACAGACGCAAGTTGCGGTGCGGTCAATGCCATGCATGACAGCTTTACGCCGATTGGCGGCCTGGTGCCCGTCTTCAACATGATGACCGGCGAAGTGATCTTCGGCGGCGTCGGCGCGGGGCTGTATGGCATTTTGCTCTACTGCATTCTTGCGGTGTTCATCGCCGGATTGATGGTGGGCCGCACGCCGGAGTACCTCGGCAAGAAGATCGAACAGAAAGAAGTGAAGATGGCGATGCTTGCGGTGGTCGCGACCGCGTTCAGCATTCTGGTCTTCACGGCGATCAGTTCGGTGATTACATTCCCGGAGAAGGGCTACTGGAACCCGCCTGGCGCCGCCATCAATAATCTGAACAATAACGGCCCGCACGGCTTTGCCGAGATACTGTACGCATATACCAGCGGCACGGCCAACAACGGAAGCGCATTCGCAGGGATTACGGTCAACACACCCTGGTACGACCTGACGATCGGCCTGGCAATGTGGATTGGGCGGTTCCTGTTCCTGATTCCCCTGCTGGCCGCGGCCGGAAGTCTGGTGGCGAAGAAACGTGCACCGGTTACCGCCGGCACATTCCCGACCCACGGACCTCTTTTCGTGGGGTTGCTGGTGGGCACGGTGTTCATTGTGGGCGCGCTCACCTTCATCCCAGCCTTGTCACTGGGGCCCGTGGTCGAGCACTACTTGATGCGGAACGGAATCACGTTCTAAGCGAGGAGATACCAATATGTCTATAGCCACTGCACCGCGGAGCACACCGCCCCAGGCGTCCAGCGACGACCTAACCTCGCTTCTGCCCAAGAAGCTGGCGCATGCGCGTCCCTTGTTCGATCCGCAGATCGTGCGGCGGGCGACCATCGCCTCCTTCGCGAAACTCAACCCGGTCACTCTGCTCAAGAACCCGGTGATGTTCGTCGTCGAAATGGGCGCCGCACTGACGACCGTTTTTCTGATCCGCGACCTGATCGCCGGAGCCGGAAACCTCGGCTTCCAAGTCCAGATTTCCCTGTGGCTCTGGTTTACCGTGTTATTCGCAAACTTCGCCGAAGCGATGGCAGAGGCGCGCGGCAAAGCCCAGGCCGATACGCTACGAAAGACCAAGACCGATGTGATCGCCAACAAGGTCGTGGGCAGCAAGATCGAGAAAGTATCCGGGTCCACCCTTCGCATTGGGGATATCGTAGTGTGCGATGCCGGCGATCTGATTCCGGGCGACGGTGAAGTCATCGAAGGCATCGCCACGGTAGACGAGTCCGTTATTACCGGCGAGAGCGCGCCGGTGATTCGCGAGTCCGGCGGCGACCGCAGCGCGGTCACTGGCGGCACTAAGGTGCTGTCGGACCATATCCGCATCAAGATCACGTCGAATCCGGGCGAGACCTTCCTCGATCGGATGATCGCCCTGGTCGAGGGCGCTGAGCGTCAAAAGACTCCGAACGAGATCGCGCTCAATATTCTGATCGCCGGGCTCACGTTGATCTTCCTGCTGGCTGTGATCACTTTGCAGCCTTTCGCGATGTTCAGCGTTGCGCAAGCCGGATCGGGCACGACACCTACGGTGGCAGTGCTGATTTCATTGCTGGTCTGCCTGATTCCGACGACGATCGGCGGCCTGCTCTCGGCCATCGGCATTGCGGGCATGGATCGGGTCATGCAGCATAACGTGCTTGCATTGAGCGGCAAAGCAGTGGAAGCCGCGGGCGACGTCAACTCGCTGCTGCTGGACAAGACGGGAACGATTACGCTCGGCAACCGTCAGGCCGTGGAATTCCTGCCAGTGAACGGCGTCACGGCAGAACAACTTGCGGACGCCGCGCAGTTATCGAGTCTCGCCGACGAAACTCCCGAAGGCCGGTCCGTTGTGGTCCTGGCCAAAGAGAAGTACGGCCTGCGTGGCCGCCATATTCCCGAGGGCGAGGCCACGTTCATTCCCTTCACGGCCTACACCCGAATGAGCGGCGTGGACTTCGAAGGCCGCCAGTTGCGCAAAGGGGCGACAGACGCGATCGCAAAGTTTGTCTCCGAGCGCGGCGGCCAGGTCCCTGGCAATTTTCAGGAAATGAGCGACCGTATTGCCCGTGCGGGCGGCACACCGCTCGGTGTTGCCGATGGGAACCGGTTATTGGGTGTGATTCACCTCAAGGACGTCGTTAAGGGCGGCATGAAGGAGCGCATCGCGCAGCTCCGCCGCATGGGCATCGGCAGCATCATGATTACAGGCGATAACCCGCTGACCGCGGCCGCGATCGCCGCAGAAGCGGGCGTGGACGATTTTCTCGCCCAGGCAACGCCGAAAGACAAACTCGAGTACATCAAGAAGGAGCAGGCGGCCGGCCGCTTAGTGGCAATGACCGGCGATGGCACCAACGATGCCCCTGCTCTTGCGCAAGCCGACGTCGGTCTCGCCATGAACACAGGCACAACAGCCGCCAAGGAAGCCGGCAACATGGTGGACCTCGACAGCAACCCGACCAAGCTCATCGAAGTGGTGGCGATCGGCAAACAGTTGTTGATTACGCGCGGCGCGCTGACTACGTTCTCGATCGCGAACGATGTGGCCAAGTACTTCGCCATCATCCCCGCAATGTTCATGACGACCTACCCGGCGCTGGGCCAGTTGAACATCATGGGGCTGCACACGCCGCAAAGCGCGGTTCTCTCGGCGGTGATCTTCAACGCCCTGATCATCATCGGCCTGGTCCCCCTGGCG
>CAYUZM010000749.1:0-3738 GCA_964449665.1 uncultured Solibacteraceae bacterium | reverse complement strand
GGGTCGAAGGCCCGGGCAGGGGCCTTCGTCCGCGCGGGCGGAAACGGCGCGAGGATGGCGCTCATGCCCGCTCCTTTCCGTCGGCGACCGGGACGAGATGCTCCTGCTCCAGCAGCAGCTTCTCGAGCGAGGCCCGAAGCGACGGGATGCTGAGCCGTTCGATGATGTCGTTGGCGAAGGCGAAGGTGAGCAGGCTCTGGGCCTGGGCGAGCGAGATGCCGCGGGCGCGGAGGGTGAGGCCGTAGGACTGGGCGAGCGTGGATTTGTGGCCGGGCGGGAACGGCTTCAGATTCGCGGACCAAGCCGCGAAGTCGTTCCAGAGGGCCGCGTCGCCGGTCAGGTCCGGGGGCTGTCCAAGGAGGAGGGAGGACAGCGCCAGGACCGTGACCAGCGCAAGGCGGGGCATTGGACTACTTCAGGGCCACGGTGGTGGCCGAGGAGGTACCGATGCGGTTGGCGAGGGTGACGCCGATGGATTGGATGGTGTCCGAGAGGGCGTTTCCGGTGGTGAGCACGTCGCCGGCGAGGGTGAGCGGGATGGTGACGGTGAAGAGGCTGCCGAACTGTCCCGAGGTAGCGCCGGAGTACCAGCCGAGGAAGGCCGATTCGACGGGGATGGTGACGCGCTGCGTGCCGAGGTTTTCGCCGGAGGCTCCCGTGAGGGCGAGGTCGATTTGCGTGACCGAGCGGGCGGTGGAATAGCCGCTGACCTGGAGCGTGATGGTCGAGGCCGCTTTGGAGGCGACGATGGCGCTGAGGATGCGCGGCGCGCCGGAGGCGACGGTGAGGTTGAGCGCCGGAGGCTGCGTGGGCGTGAGGTTGAAGCCGCCCTCGGTGGCAACGGTGGGCGTGAGCGTGATGGTGCCCGCGACGCTGCCGGTCTGGATGCGAATGGTGTTGGCTCCGTTCGGGAACACCGCCGCGGTTTGTCCGGCGGGGATGGTGAAGGTGACCGTACGTCCGCCGGTGGCGAACTGGACCGAAGGATCGTTCGAGAAGACGTCTGAGTTGAAGGCGAGCGTGAGGGTGCCGGTAACGTTGGTGCGATAGGCGCTGGCGATGGCGACGCCGATGGCGGGCTGCTGCAGGGCTTCCTGGGCACCGGTGGCGCCGGTGAAGCGGAGCGCCGGCAGGGGCGCGGGGGCTTCGCCGAAACCGTTCAGGGTGAAGCTGGCGTTATCCACTTTGAGAGTGGCCGTGGAGGCTCCCTGCGCGGCGGGGGCAAACTGGACGGTGAACGAGATGGATGCGCCGGGGGCGAGCTGCGCGGGCAGCGCGGGCGTCTGCGAAAGCGTGTAGACCGTCGAGGCGGCCGTAAGGCCGATGGCGTTGATGGCCGAAGGCGACGTGCCGGAGTTGGTGGCAGTGAAGGTGAGCGAGTTCGATTCGCCGACACGGGCGGGCAGGAAGTTTACGGTGCCGCCGCTGGAGACGGTGGTGGCGGTTCCGGCGGCTGTGAACGAATAGGTGAGATTGGCGCCGAGACCATTGGAGGAGACTTCGAAATCGACATCGCCGACGCGGAGGCGGCCGGCGGCACGGCCGGTCGTCGTGGGCGTGAAGTTCAAGGTGAAGGCGATCTGGCCGCCGATGGGGATGGTGACGGGAATGAGCGGGCTGTCGGTAAGCGAGTAGCCAGCACCGTTGACGGCGAGCGCGGTGATGCGCGCGTCGGCGTTGCCGTTGTTGCGGACGCGAACGGTGACGGCGCTCTTTTCACCGACGACAGCGTCGGGGACGGCGATGAGGCCGCCCGGGTTTACGGGTGAGGTCTGGTCGCCGCTGGTGACGGTGTAGCTGAAGTTCGCGCCCGTACCCGAGCCTTGCAACTGGAAGGTGCTGGCGGCTCCGGCGGCGGTGATGGCCATGCTGCCGACGGCGGCGTCGAGCGACTTGGCGGTGAACTGGACGGTGTACTGGATGGTGCTTCCGGCGTTGACGGTGGTGTTGGGCAAGGGGAGGCCGACGCCGGCGAAGTTCGCTCCGCCGACGGTGATGGACTGCACGATGCCCTGCGCGGTGCCGCGGTTGGTGATGACGACCGTGGCGGTGCTGGTGGCGTCAATGGCCGTGGGCGGGAAGGTGAGCGTGGAGCCGCTGGCGATCTGCGTGGCGTTGCCGCCCTGCGGAGTGTAGCTGAAGGAGAACTCGGGCGCGGTGCCCACCAGGTTCAACAGCGTGGTGCGGGTTTGGCTGTTGACGGTGGAGTTGATATTCAGGGTGCCCGTGGTGCGATTGCTGTTGGCGGGGTTGTGGCGCAGGACGAGCGAGATGGCCTGGTTGGGGTTCAACGAAAACGGCAGCTCGGGCGCGTTGACGAGGGTGAAGTCGGACGAGCCGGTGAGGGTGATCGTGTTCATTTGCACGAGCACGCCGGCGCGGTTGGTGAGGGTGACGACAGCGTCGTTGCTGGCGCGGATGTTGGTGGCGGCGAAGGTGATGGTGCCGCCTTCGGGGACGTCGGTAGAGGTGGTCTGTTGATTGACCAGGATGCCGTAGGTTTGCGCCAGGACCGATTGGCCGGCCAGCGCGGCAACCAGGGCGGAGGCGGCAGCGAGGCCGCGGATCGCTTTCAGGATCTGCATGAACTATTCCTCCACCGGAGCAGCCACGGCATCAGCGGCCGGGACAAAGAAGACGGAACCGCGCGTGGCATCGAGCACTTCAAGGGGGTCGCTGGCGGCGCCCCGGGCCTTTAAGGAGTACAGCGGAGAGACGCCGTCGGCGCCCATGGCGAGGGCGGCGATACGGTCGGGCGCGAATTCGAGAGCGACGCGGCCGAGCAGTTCTCCGCTGGACGCATTCAGGCGGACTAGTTCGTGATTGGCGCCGGAGGCCACCAGCAGCGTGTCGCCGAGGAGGGCGAGGCCGACGGGATCAGTGATGCCGAGGGCTTCGCTGGCAATGAGGGCGACTTCGACCGAGCCGTTGGCATCGCGGGCGACCGAGACAGAATGCGTGGCGCGGTCGGCGAAGTAAATGCCGGTGCCGGCGACGGCGATGGCGGAGATGTCGATGCCCCGGGCGAGCAGGGCGGGCTCGCTGCCTTCGGTGGCGCGGTAGACGGCGTCGTTACCGTCGCCATCGAGCACGAAGATCGCCGAGCGGGTGCCCGCTTCGAGCGAGAGGGCCGAGAGGGAGCCGAGCGCGCCGGGATTGCCGAGGCCCGCCGGTTCAACGCCAGTCGAAATTTTGCGCCAGACCGCGAGTCCGGCTTCAGCGCCGTAGAGGGCGACGGCGTCGGAATCGGCAGTCCAGGAAGAGAGCGACGGGGTGGGGTAGTTTTCGGCGATGGTTTCGGTTTGCAATTCGGCGCTGAAGCGGAGGAGGGAAAGCTTGCCGCCTTTAAGCGTGATGGCGGAGCGGCCGTTGGGGGCGACGGTGGCGAAGTCGAGATCGCCGACCACCGATGCGCCGAGGTAGGCCGCGCCGGGGACGCCCATCATGGCGCGGATGGCGTGGGCCTGTTCGTCATATACGAGGCCGCTGACAGGGCCATCGAGGCGCGATTCCTGGGCGAGGGCCACGGTGGAGGAGAGCAGGAGCGGGATAAGACACGAGAGTTTTCTGTTCATTGTGATCGCTCCTTGGTTATCTGGGTCCGGCGACGGTTACGGGGCCGGCGGTAACGCTGACGGGCACTTTGCCCGCGGCAGCCGGGGAGGCGTCGCCGCGCGTGGCGGCCACTACGCCCCCGATGACCGCGCCCGCGCCGATGACGCCGATGCCGGTCCCACC
>CAYUZM010000748.1:0-3740 GCA_964449665.1 uncultured Solibacteraceae bacterium | reverse complement strand
GTCCCGTGGCGATGGGGGGGTACAAGGCGATGAACACCTTGGACAGTATGTTTGGGCACAAGAATGAGCGGTACAGGGAGTTTGGGTGGTGTTCGGCGCGGATGGATGACGTTGTGAACTGGGTGCCGGCGCGGTTGACGGCGGCTTTGGTTTGGCTGGTGGCGCTGGTAGTTCCGGGGTTGCGGTTTGGGGAGAGCGTGCGGGCGACCTTGAGGGATGCGCATAAGCAGCCGAGTCCGAATTCCGGCTATCCCGAAGCGGCGGTCGCGGGGGCATTGGGTGTGCAGTTGGGCGGGGCGGCCCATTACAAAGGTGTGCGCGTGGAGAAGGCCCGATTAGGATTCGAGCAGCACGCATTGAGTGCGGAAGCGTATAGGCCGTTGCGAGTGATGCTTTATGCTGCACCGCTGGTATTGTGCGGACTGGCGATCGGAGGACTGCGGTGGCTGTAGCGCACGGTGGGAACATCTTCGCGGTGGCCGGGCGTTCGGGCGTGGCGTGGCAGGAGGTGTTGGACTTCAGCGCGAGCATCAACCCAATGGGACCGAGTCCCGCGGCGCGAGAGGCGATGCTGGCGGCAATGGATCGCGTGGTGCATTATCCGGAGCCGTCTGCGGCGCGGTTGCGGGAGCGGTTGGCGGCGAATTGGGGTGTGCCCGCGGAGAAGATTTTGATGGGCGCTGGGGCGACGGCGTTGTTGTTCGATTGGTGCCGGTGGGTGGGAGCTGGGGTGATTGCGGCGCCGGCGTTTGGAGAGTTTCATCGGGCTTGGCCGGGGGCGGCGTTGTGCCGTGTGGACGATGCGGCGACGTGGCCGGAGGAAGGTCCGGTGGTGTTGACGCGGCCGGCGAATCCGACGGGGACGTTGGTGGATGCGGAGGTGGTGCGCGAGTTTGCGCGGGGACGGCGCGGACCGGTGTTGGTGGATGAGTCGTTCATTGACTTTTGCGATGCGGAATCGGTCACGGGCGCGGCGGGAGGAAACCTGTTTGTGCTTCGGTCGCTGACGAAGTTTTGGGCGTTGCCGGGATTGCGGATTGGCGCGCTGTTGGGCGATGTGCGGGAGTTGGCGCTGCGGCGCGGGCCGTGGGCGGTGAATGCGATGGCCGAGGCGGCGGCGTTGGCATCGCTGGTGGATTACGGGCACTTTGAGCGCTCACACGAGTTTGTGCGGAGCGAGGGCGAGTGGTTGGCGGCGGCGTTGGATGGGCTACCGGGGGTGCGAGTGGCGCCGCGGACGGCGAACTTTCTTTATTGCGAGGTTGGTCGCGCAGGTGGTGAGGTTGCGGGCGTGAGCGGCGATGTTGCGGGCACGGTTGACGTGGTTGGGCGTGGCGTTGAGTTGGTGGAGTTTGCGCGGGCGCGGCAGGTGTTGCTGCGCGATTGTTCGGATTGGCCGGGGCTGCCGGGGAACGCGATACGCGTGGCGGTGCGGCCGCGGTGGGAGAACGAGATTCTGTTGGCGGTTTGCAAGGAGTTCCTGTGCGCTTAGCATTGCTAGTGTTGGCGTCGTTGTTGCCGCTGTGGGCCGCGGAACCGATGCGTGTCGTGTCGACGGCTCCGAGCTTCACGGAGATGATGTATGCGCTGGGCGCGGGCAACCGCGTGGTGGCGGTGTCTACCTACTGCCACTATCCACCGGAGGTGGACAAGCTTCCGAGGGTGGGCAGCTACTTGCAGCCAAATATCGAAGCGATTGCGCGGTTGCAGCCGGATCTGGCGCTGGTTCACGCCGAACAGCGCAATGCGCTGGCGCAGTTAGCGGGCGTGAAGGTTCCGACGCTCGCGCTGCGGAACACGACTCTTGAAGAGACGCTGCAATCGGCGACGCAGATTGGGAATGCGATTGGGATGGCGCGGGAGGGCGCGAAGTTCGAACGCGAATTGCGCGCGAAGCTAGCGGCGATTGAGAACAAGAACGCGGGCAAGGCGCGCACGCTGTTGTTCATCGTGGGGCGGACGCCGGGGCGGTTGGACGGCATGATTGCTGTGGGCAGCGGGTCGTTCCTCAACGATGTGATTCGCATTGCGGGCGGGAGGAACGTGTTGTTCGATTCCAAGGTCGCGTATCCTCGGATATCGCTTGAGACGATTATCCGGCTTGACCCGGACGTGATTGTGGACATGGGCGATATGGCAGTGACGGTGGGCGTGACGGAGGAGCACAAGCGTTCCGTGTTGAAGCTGTGGGATGCACAGAAGGCCGTGCGGGCGGTGACGCAGAAGAAGGTGTTCGCGGTTGCGGCGGACATTTTCGTGGTGCCTGGGCCGCGTGTGACCGAGGCCGCCGAGGCGTTCGCCACGATGATGCATGGGGGGAGCGCGAAGTGAGCTTGTTGCGGCTTGCCGGTGTGAGTTATCGATATCCGGCGGCGCCCGCTGTTTTAGATGACATCACGGCCGAGGCGCGGGAGCCGCAATTGATTGCGGTGACGGGTCCGAATGGCGCGGGCAAGTCAACATTGCTCGACGTGATTGCGGGACTGAAGGCGCCGGCGACGGGCGAGTGTTTAGTGGAGGGCCGCGCGGCGCATCGGACGCGGCGCGATGAATTTTGCAAGTTGGTGGCGCATGTTCCGCAGCAAGTGCCGGCAGGGATTCCGTACACGGTGGAAGAGGTGGTGCTCACAGGGCGGATTCCGTATGGGCGCGGGTTGTACGAGAACGATGAAGATCACGCAGCGATGGAGCAGGCGCTCGCGCGCATGCGGCTGGAACCGTTCCGCACGCGGCTGTTCCGTTCGCTGAGCGGTGGCGAGCGGCAGCGGGTGTTGTTGGCGGCGGCTTTGTGCCAACAGGCGAAGGTGTTGCTGCTCGATGAACCGAGTGCGCATCTGGACCCGGAGAATCAGGCGCAGCTGTGGGACCTTTTGCGCGAGTTGCGCGATTTGGGGCATTTGGTTTTGGTGGTGACGCATCATCTGGCGTTGGCGGCGCAGAATACGGATCGGGTTTGGTTGTTGCATCGCGGCAGGTTGGTGGCCGATGCCGCGCCCGCGGAGGCGTTTCATCCTGACCGGTTGGAGGCGGTGTTCAACGTGGCGTTTCACAGGCACGTGAATGAGAACGGAAGGGTGTTTCTCACTTATGGCCTCTGAGCTGCGTGGGCGCGCGAGAAACGTGTTCGTGGTGTCGCTGTTGATTGCCGTTGGAGCGGCGGTGGCGTGTCCGTTTCTGGGGGGCTCGGGGATGGACTATGGAAAGCTGTGGGCGCGGGAGGCGCCGGATTGGGGCATTTTTGTGAACCTGCGGGTACCGCGTTCACTGCTGGCGTTGCTGACGGGCGCGGCGCTTTCGGGTGCGGGGGCGCTATTCCAGGCACTATTGCGCGATGCGCTGGCGACGCCATCGAGTTTGGGGGTGTCGGCGGCGGCGGCGTTGGGGGCGGTGGCAGCGATTTCGTTTTATCCGGGCGAGACAATGTGGTTTCCGTTGGTTTGGTTGGCGGCGCTGGCGGGGGCAGGCTGCGTGATTGCGTTGGTGGCGGTGATGAGCCGTTCGGACCGGCGGTTCTCCGCGTTCACTCTGTTGTTGACGGGCATTGCGGTGAATGGCATTTGCACGGCGGTGGTGTTGCTGCTGCATAGCCTGGCGGGAATCACGAAGAATTTTCAAATCACGCACTGGCTGATGGGCGGGATCGATTCGATTGAATATTCGGTGCTGGGGCTGCTGGCGCTGGCGATTGTTCCGATCTGCGTTTGGATGTTGCGATTGGCGCGCGTGCTGAACGTGGTTTC
>CAYUZM010000747.1:0-3749 GCA_964449665.1 uncultured Solibacteraceae bacterium | reverse complement strand
GGCCCCCGGCGCCCCGCGGGGACTGAGGGGGGCGACGCCGCGGTGGCGGGCCTAGGTGCGGCGGCGGCGGGGGGCGGTCCTCCGGCGGCGGGCCCAGCTTCGGGGGCGGCGGAGGCCGTTCCTCCGGTGGCGGTCCCAGGTTCGGTGGGGGTGGCGGCCGTTCTTCCGGGGGCGGCGGCGAATGCCGGGGCTCCGGTGGCGGTGGTGGACGCTCCTCGGGCGGCGGAGGGGGACGCGGTGGCCGTAACCAATAACCGCATCACTTCGCAGCCGGCGCACTACTCATGACGCCGCGCCTGGTGACCTCAGTTTCCTGGTAACACACTGATCCCTCAAGGGCTCGCCGAATCCCATCCGGCGAGCCCTCTTTTTTCGTATACGGTCCCGGCGGTAGACCCGCGAATCGGCGTTTGACGCGCGCCACGGTTCGTGTTGAAAGGGAAGAATGGAGGCCGCGGGAGATCCTGATTGTTTATTTTACATAATGTGTGTTATCGGAAATGATTTGTGAGTACCAATCCTCCTCCGTACGACTTTACCCACATGCTAGTATCAGACTGATCCCATGAGCCATTCGCCGGGCGATGCGCAGCCTATGCCCTGGAATTCTGCCCAATCCGCAAACGTTCCCGCCGTTTCCCCGCTCGCGCAGGAACTTGAGACCCTCTACGACGCCCACGCCGAATCGTTGCTGCGCTTCGGCATCAATGCCACCGCCGACCTCGAGTTCGCCCGCGAATCGGTCCAGGAAGTCTTCCTGCGTTACGCCATCCACCGGCAAAGCGATGGGGTACCACCGACGCCGTTTCTCTGGCTGCTGCGTGAACTTCGTTCCGCCATCGGCCGCCGCGGACGCGATCGCGATCGCCGCGCCACCGGCAACGTCGCACAGTACGTGTCCGCCGATCCTTCCCCTTCTCCGGAAACGCTTGCGCTGGTCAACGAAGCCCGCCGCATCATTGACCGCCTTGCCGCCCCCCGCGAACTGGAATGCTTTCTGCTTCGCAGCGAAGGCCTGTCCTATGACGAGATCGCGGGCCTCATGGGCATCAGCATCGGCACCGTGGGGGCGACCTTGGCGCGGGCCGTCCGCAAACTGGAACCGGCGTTAGACTCCTCGGAGGCGGCCAAACGGTGAGCCAGTACGAACACCATCCGGAAGACGGCGAATGGATGGCTTGGATCGACGGCCAGCTCTCGCCTGGCGAAACCGCCCGCATGAGCAATCATTGCCTCAACTGCTGCGATTGCGCCCGGACGGTCTCGGAACTCCAGCGCGCCGCGGCCGCCAGCGCCCGCCACGCGAATCCCCTTCCCGCCGAGTTCCTTCGCCAATCCAAGGCCGCATTCCTGGCGGCGATTCCCAAAGCCGAAGCGGCCGCCGCGGGATCGGCGCTGGTTAGTCCCATCGCCTCGCCATCCGGGCTTTACACCCACCTTCCCCGCGCCCTCTGGCTCGCCTCCGGCCTCTATTTTGCGGTTACATTCGCCGCCTGGGTTCTTTGGCTCTCCTCAGGCGAATGGAACTATATGACCGCCGCCTTCGGCCTTCCCTATAAGATCTTCCTCGGCTTTGCCGCCGCGGCCGGAGCGGCACTTTCCTATGGCGCATCGCGGCAGTTTGAGGCGCGGCACCGTCTGCATTCCGCCTGGCTGCTGCTGGGCGTCGCCTCCGCCTGCAGGCTGCTCGGAACCGCTGCCGCAGCCGTTCCCTACCTCTTTCCCGGAAATGCGTTCGCGGCCCTGCAGGGCGCGGGTGAATTCATTGCCGGGCCGGTCGCCTTGACCGCACTCGGCTTTGGACTGTTGGACGCCTATCGTGCCTATCGGTCGGCAGGTCTCGTTGCCGCGTTGATCTTGACCGACTGGATCGTGCTTGGCGCTGGCTCCCTGTTTACCGCTCGCCACATCGCCGAAGTCTCCGGCATTGTCGCTTCCGGTGCGCAGAAGCCGCTTTTGGTCATGCTGAACTGGCTGGCCGACCCCACGCTGTTGTTCGTTCTCGCCGTGGCCGTTCCATTACGCCGCATCGCCCTGGCCCATAACGGCAACCTCGTCGCACGCTGCTGGGCCGCCATGGCGGCCGGCGTTCTGCTCTCGTTCCTCAGCAATCTGTTGCTCTTCTTTGGCAACTACGGATACCTCACCTGGCCGCTCAGTTCGGTGTATTGGCTCGTCTGGATTCCCGCCTACGCGGCCTTCACGCTCGGTCCCGCATATCAACTTGCGGCCAATGGCGCGCCCGCCGCCCAACCCGCGCTGGCTGCCCATTCGCGCTAAGATTTCCCAATGCCCTCTTCCATCCCGGCCGCCCTCACCCCTCTCACCGGAAAGGTCGCACTGGTCACCGGCGGGGGCCGTGGCATCGGCAAAGCCATCGCTCAGCGCCTGGCGCAAGCGGGCGCCAATGTCGTGATTGCCAGCCGCAAGCTCGATAACCTGCAACAAACCGCCTCGGAACTCGCGGCACTCCCCGGACGCGTGCATCCCATCGCCTGCCACGTCGGCCGAAAAGACGAGCTCGAACGCTTGGTCGCGGAAACTAGCGAACAGCTTGGGCCGGTCGATATTCTGGTGAATAACTCCGCCACTAACATTGGCCAAGGGCCGGCACTTGAAGTAACGGATGAAGCGTTATGGAAGACCACCGAGGTGAATGTGCTCGCCGCGCTCCGGCTCATCCGCCTCACCGTTCCCTCGATGATCGAACGAGGCAACGGCGGCAGCATCATCAATATTGCTTCGATTGCC
Source organism: uncultured Solibacteraceae bacterium (assembly GCA_964449665.1). Classification (GTDB taxonomy): domain Bacteria; phylum Acidobacteriota; class Terriglobia; order Bryobacterales; family Bryobacteraceae; genus JAFLBB01. The sequence continues at coordinate 998 of CAYUZM010000747.1, read as the reverse complement.
GGACTGCGCCCGCAACGCGGGGGCCTTGTCTACAGCTTCACCAAAGCCGGGCTCATTATGATGACCCGCGTCTGGGCCATGGAGTTCGGCGCCCATAACGTCCGTGTCAATGCCATCTGCCCCGGACTCATCCAGACCGATTTCTCCGAAATGCTGTGGAAGGACCCGGCCTACGTGGGCGAACTCGAGCGCACGCAGCCCATCCCGCGCATCGGCCGTCCCGAAGAGATCGGCGGCATCGCGCTCTACCTCGCCAGCGGCGAATCAAGCTATGTCACCGGCCAGTGTTTCACCGTCGATGGCGGCAACACGGCGGTCTAACAGGCTCCGCGCACGATGTCGATCTTCGCGCTGCCGCGCCCCCGCACCCCTCGCCTACGCGCCCCGCTGCTGTCCCAAATCCACGCCGATCAGTTGGCAACCTTCGATTGCCCGCGCCAAGACGAGCGTCCCTGGAGGTCCAACGAACCCTTTGCGAAGCAACACGCCATGCAACGCGTCAGATGTTGAATCTCAGGAGCCTTGCATCCATCCTGGCGTCCGCGAGACGGCGCGCGCGCGCCCGGTCCTCCGCGGCTCGCCATTGCCCACCGAATAGCATGAGAATGGCGGGAATGAGAATGCCCGCAAAAATCGCGACAAAAATGGCGGCCATATTCATTTCAGTCTCCTGCGAATAGTCTACACCGGCGGGGCTCGGGGCGGGCGATGATCTGTACAGGCACGGTCTCCGGCACGGCCGCCCGCAATGTTCCGTCGCCCACACCCGCCGTGGGCACGGCCGCCCCACCCGCCGCCCGCACGAACGCCCTCGCCCGGCGCCTCCACCCGGCGCCAGCACGGCCGCCCACACCCGCCGCCCCCGCCCCGCCCCCCTCAATACGCCCCCGCGCGTCCCGAGCGCGCGCCCCCAGCGCGGTGCGTATTTCACGGCCAGCCCCCTTTTCCCCTCCGTCAGCCTCGCCCGGGCGCACCGCCCCGCCAGGTTCCTCTCCCAC
>CAYUZM010000746.1:0-3762 GCA_964449665.1 uncultured Solibacteraceae bacterium | reverse complement strand
GGCTGTTTGCGGCACGCCGTGGTGATTGCTCTTCTCGGACATCATTGGGCGCCGCCGCTGGGCTGGATCTCTGCCCAAATCCAGGCTTCCGAACAGCCGCTCAAGGACCGCTCGCGGCCGCACGTCCGGCGGCAGCGGCGTGGTCGGAGAACTCCACGCCGGTGTGTTGCTGTAAGTGCAGCTGTCTCCATTATCGCAATTGCCGCCTTGGACGCCCTCTTCGCAACCCAACTCAATCGACGGGAATCGCGTCACGCCCCGCATCTTCTTCGCGGCCACCTGGTCCACGGATGTCCCCGCCAGCACATCTTTGCCAGCGCTCTTCTTCGGATGCGCCGCCGTCAAATAAGCTGCTCCCGCGCGACCGTGATCTCCTGGGCCATCTCCCAATGCCCGCCCGTTGTTGCAGTCCAGGCCGGACAGAATCATCAGCTCGTTCCGGTACGGAGCAATCGCGCTGGTGATGCGCGGCAGTTTCTCCGGAATCGCCCATTCGCCCACGCCTTCCCCCGTGCGCGGCGTCCACTCGTCCATCACGATTCCGTTCGGCACGTACAGAAACGCCATGCGCGTGGGCGAAGCCGATTTCGCCGCCGCGGCTTGCGCAAATGGAGGAATCATCGCGTCCAGCAACGGCAGCGCAAACGCGTTGCCCGCGCCTCGCAGCATCGAACGGCGCGTAAGCCGCCTATCGTGACGCATGCAAACTCTCCTCTTTCGCTCGCCTTTGAAACGGCTCGCTCTCCACAATCGCCAGAACCATCGCCGACAGTTGATTCCCGTCCGCCATGACGCGCCGGTTGATGCGCTCCACCGCGCCCCTATCGGCGGCCTCCACGCCGCGGCCGAGTGCGAACGTCAGCATCTGCTCGCTCAGGTTCCGCGTGAACATCGCCGACTGCGACTTGAGGATCTTCTTCAACCCGTTCACGCCGTCAAAAGCTTGTCCATCCGGCAACACGCCCGATGCGTCCACGGCGAACTTGCCCTCGTGCGTCCGCCATCCGCCGGCCGCGTCGAAGTTCTCCAAGCCAAACCCAATTGGGTCCATCGACTGGTGGCAGGCCGCGCACGCAGGATTCGCGCGGTGTTGTTCCAGCCGCACCCTTACTGACGCATCGGTCCCGAGGTTTTTCTCCTCAAGCGCCGGCACGTCGGGCGGAGGCGGCGGTGGAGCCGCGCCCAACAGCGTCTGCAGCACCCACTTCCCGCGTATCACCGGCGAGGTTCGCGTTGCGTACGACGTGAGCGCCAGAATCGCCGCCTGCGTTACGAGCCCGCCGCGGTCGGTGCCTTCCAGACTCACGCGCTGAAACGGAAAACCATCCACGCCACGAATCCCATAAAAGCGCGCCAGCGGACCATTCAAATAGGTGTACTTGCCATCGATCAGGTCGAGCAGACTCCGGTCTTCGCGAAACACCTCGCTCGTAAACAGCAGCGTCTCCTGACGCATGGCGGCCAGCAGCTCATCGTCCACATGAGGAAACGTTGCCGCATCGGGCTTCTTGCGGTCTAACGCGCGCAGATCCAGCCACTGCGCGGCGAACTCGTTCACCAGACTCGATGCCTTCGCATCCCGCAACATCCGCCGCGTTTGCGCTTCCAGCACGGCCGGGTCGCTCAACTTGCCGCCATCGGCCAGCCGCAGCAATTCGTCGTCCGGCATGCTGCTCCACAGAAAATAGGAAAGCCGCGATGCCAGTTCGTAGTCGTTGATCTTGTACGCGCCGCCTGTGCCCGCCTGGTCACGCTCCACACGGAACAGAAACGCAGGCGAAACCAGAATCGACTGCAACGCCACGCGAATACTTTCCTCGAACGAATCACCCTGATCCCGCACCATCGCCACCAACCGCATCAGCCGCTCTACTTCGGCCTCCGTGGGCGGCCTGCGGAATCCGCGCCGCGCCAGCGAACTGACGATGGTTCGCGCGCACGCCGCGTCCTTCTCCCCACAGATGAAAATCTTGGCGAAACTTGCGGGCTTGCTCATTACCGGATCATACGGTCCTAAAATCTCCATCCACTCCGCGCCCAGGCGCCGCCGCCCATCGGGGTTGATATTGGCGCGCGGGTTGTCCAGATTCGCGTGATCGGGGATATAGAAGTGAATGCGATGCTCGCCCGCTTTCATGTGCACCTTGGCTGTAGCCGGCCCGCGCGTGTAATCGAACGCCTCTTCGCCGACCACCACATCGTTCTTTACCAGTTCGCCATCCACCTCCACCCGGTATTCCACGGGCGGCGCGGCATGCTTGGAAGCCTCGAACATCGCCTTCCGCTCGGCGTCGGTCAGCTCCACCCATTTCTTGCCCTCGCGCCGCAACCCAACTCCCGGCGCGCGGCCCCTGCGGTTCAAGCTTCGAAACTGCAAGACGTAATCGGCTTCCACCGGCGCGCGGTACACCGCGTCGAGCGATCCCCGCAGCGAAAACGGCAGCACGTTGCCGCTGGCGCGCCCGTCGTCCTGCACGCTCTTGATCATCAGCTTGGCGACGATCCCCGGCTTGCTGTCGTACGGTTCGCCGTACACGGCGATGCTCGATACGGTCCGCGCCGCCGCCATGTACTTTTCCATCAACATCGGCGAAAGCGTCAGCACGTCGCCGATGTTGTCGTACCCGTAGCCCTGATTGTCGACGGGAAAGTCCTCCGCCGGTTTCACCGCGACGCCGAGAAAATCACGAACGGTATTATTGAATTCCGCCCGGTTCAATCGCCGGGCGGTGACTCGCCCCGGCCCCGCCGCCCTCCCCGCCCTCGCCGGCGCCACGCTCTCAATCCAACGCATAAGCTGCGCAGCATCGTTCTCGTTTAGGCCGGGCAACGGAGGCGGCGGCATGGTCTTCGTGCGCACCCGCTCCCCCACCTTCCGCCACAGCTCCGGCTTTCCTGCCGCCGTCTTCTCATCGCGAAACACGCTGAAATCGAGGGCCGCCATCTGCGCCTTCGCCCCGTGGCACTGCCCGCATTGCCGCGCCAGAACCGGCGCCACGTTCGTCTCAAATTCCCCGCCGCCCTGACCACGCGCCTCAGAGACACCCCAAGTTGCAAGGCCAATCAGGGCGCAAAACGCACTCCTCCTTCGTCCAGCATTCTCCGCGCCTCGCAACATGACTGGAATGTTATCACGCGCCCCATGGCGCGATCGGCCGCGCGCTAACCGTGCCGCCACTACGCCGCCGGCTGCCCCCCATCGCGCTTCACCCAACGGTAGGCCGCCACCGAATTGCGCCAAAAGTACTTCTCCGCCGCCACGCGTCCCTTCGCGGTAAAGTAATCCTGCACGAGCTTCAACCCATCGCCATACGAGATCCAATTGCCCGTGCTGTTCGGCCAGTCGCTTCCGTAGACCACGCGGTTCTCGCCGAACGCATCGCACAGCAAATCCAGCCGGTGCTTATGCGCCGACAGGTCCTTGTTCACCCGCGTCCCCTCCCGCCGCGCCACCACAGACAACTTCGCATACACGTTGCGCTTGGCCAACTCCCGCAGCACGGCCTCCAGCGGGCCCCGGTTCTCCGCCTCGTCGAACGCCGTCATGCCCGGCACGTGATCCAGCACCACGCGCAGCCCCGGCACTTTGTCCGTCAGCGTGATGACCGACCGCAGCAAGTCCACTCTCGGATTCGCCGTATCGAGAGTCAGATTCGCCGCTGCCAGCTCTTTCATCCCGGCAATAAACTCGGGCTTGTCGACCATGCCCACCAAACTCCGCCCCCAAATATTTCCATACCGAATTCCCAGAAAGAGCGGGTT
>CAYUZM010000745.1:0-3766 GCA_964449665.1 uncultured Solibacteraceae bacterium | reverse complement strand
ATCACCATCGGCGTGTCAATCCACTGCAGCATCCCGGCCGCTGAGGCAAACTCGCCTGGCACCGGCACACTCTTCCATTCGGCACGCTGGTTTGGCGCCTTGGCCGTGGGCGGACGCGAGCTGTCGAAGTCGTTGATCTCAATCATCTGCTCGATCGGCGTGATGCCGCAGATGGCGTCCGGAGAGAACACCGACATGCGCAGGCTCACCGCGCCAATCAACTTGCCGTCCACGTAAACCGGTGAACCGCTCATGCCGCCCGCGACGTTTGTGCGCTCGGCACGCCCACCCATTTTGCCGAGGATGATGTCCTGGCGCGGGCCCCAGGCGTTCTTGAGCACTCCGAGGATCTCGATCGGTACGGCGATTGGCTTCGAGCCTTCAAACACGGTCCACGCCGTTGCTTTCATGCCGGCCTTTACATCGCCGGCGGGCATGATGGTGACGGGCCCGGCCTTGGGCGCCTGAAGCGCGGGAGTCTGCCCCACCGCCGTGTGAAGGCAAAAAATCAGCGTTGACGCGCAAAGGCGTCCGAAAAAGCGGGTAGGATACTGCACTGTATTTATTATGGTGCAGCCGGGGGGCGGTTCGTTGCGAGGAAGATTGCGAGCGCGCAAGATTCAGATGCGTCCGCGTCAGATCATCTCGTTCAGCAATTCCGGCCGCGGGTGTGGAATCACCACCTTGTTCACCAGCATCCCGCGCTGGCCGACCACAGCCGCCGCGGCATCGACCGCCGATTGTACGGCGGCCACGTCGCCCGTCATCGTCGCAAACGCCTTGCCGCCGAGCGCCATCGCCAGCCGGATTTCGATCAGTTCGACGTTCGCGGTCTTCACCGCCGCGTCCGCGCCTTCGATCAATGAAGCCACGGAAAAGCTCTCTACAATGCCGAGCGCGTTCATCACTTCAACCTTGTTCGATCCGGCGATGGCGGGAAAAACGGCCTCATGCAGGTTGGGAATCACAAACGAGTCGATCACCGAGAAATGCCCGCAGCTCAAGCCGGCGCTCACGCTCGATTGCACGGCGGCGACATCGCCGCGAATCATCACCATGTATTTTCCCGAGCAGATGGAGCGCGACAGCACCACGTCCACGTCAGCAGTCTTCAGCATTGCGTCGCAGACCTGGAAACCGGCGGCGATGCTCGTGAGTTCGATGAGTCCAATAGAGTTCTTGGCCATGTTCTATGCCGTAATTTCAATCGATTCCGGGGTGACGCGCGTGACCGTGCCGTCGATGCTCGAATGAATGTGCGCGCCGAGTTGACCATCGGGGACACGGCCCACGTTTTGCCCTTTGACAACCCGCTGGCCCTCGGCCACGTCCGCCAAAGCGGACACACCCGCATGCTGCTTCAACTTAATCCGCACCTTCGAAGGCCTGATCCGCGGCTGCTCATACGGCGCCTCGCGCTCGTACTCCTCCACTTGCAGCCGCTTGCGCAACTGCGACAGCGGCAGGCGCCGGTACTCCTTCATCGGATGCACCTGCACGGGCTTCTGCTGGATGAACTTCAGTCCCGCGGCCTTGCGGTCGGCCTTGCCCGCGTCGCACGCTTCCTTTGGGTAGAGGTCTTCCGGACAGGCGTACAACGTACAAATTCCACAGGCGCAGCACAACTCCGCCCACTGATTCCAAATCTCCCCACCCGTCATTGTGAACCCAAGCGACCGCATCACCTTGTGCGGCTGAACCTCGTAGCCCAAGAGATAGCGCGGGCAAAATTCGGTGCAGTACGAGCACTGGTCGCAGGCCGACTTGCCGATTCGGGCCATCTCGGGCACGGTTCGGTCGCGCCGCGTCACGAGATAGTGATCGCCCGGCAGCACGATCAACCCGCCGGTCGTTTTGGTGACAACATCGTCGAAGTCGCGGGTCATCGTGCCCATCATGATCCCGCTCAAAAACAGAATCGGATTCGGAACTGTCGCGCCGCCCGCCAACTCAACCAGTTCGCGGAACGTCAATCCCAGCGGGGCCCAAAACGACTTTGCCTCGCGCACCGCGCCACACACCGACAGGAACTTTTCCGTCACCGGTTGGTCCGATTCCGCGCGGTGCACGTTGAGCAGCGTCTCGACATTGTTCACCACGCAGCCGACGTTCAACGGAATCCCAGCCGGTGGAATCAACCTCCCCGTCGCCGTGTAGACGAGCTCGTATTCATCGCCCGAAGGGTAGAAATCTCCCAATTGCACGAATTCGATGCGCGAAGGATCGGCGAATGGTTCGAGCGCATGCAGCGATTCGGCGTTCTTGGTCTTGATGCCGAACTTTCCCATTCGCGCGCCCGTGGACGCCATCATGGACTCCATCCCCGCCAAAATTCCTTCGGGGAAGTGCTTCATGATCTCCGCGTCTTTATGAATCAGCGGCTCGCATTCGGCGCCATTGGCAATCACGAACTCGGCCGCCGACTGCGCCTTGACGTAGGTCGGAAAGCCAGCCCCGCCAGCGCCGACGACGCCGCATTCGCGTAATTTTTGGTGCAGTGTCACCTCTGTGGAGGATAACGCAGGCCACCACCGCATTTGGCTCAGGAGAAGTCGCGATAGGGCGGCGGTTCGTCCGCTTCTTCGCTCTTCGCGCCGGCGTCATCGTGATGACACCACCGCCGCCGCATCCCCGTCCGAAATCGTTCGCGTTCCTCAGGCGACATGTTGCGCCACTCGTGATCGCGCCAGCGTGGGTGCGAATGTCCGAAACCGCGTAATCCACCGAACAGCAGCCAGCTTAATCCCATCAGGCCGAGCGCCTGCCAGTACGTGATCGAGGGCAAACCGAAAATGGCGGGCATCAGCCAGTTCCACAAGTACAACACCGCGCTGCCGAAACCGGCGAGAACGATCACCACGATGATCAGCACCTTCGCCACCCGAATCTCTCTGCGATGCCCCATGGCGGTCACCCTTTCTCCAATTCGTCGTAGATGGACTGCAGGCGCTTCCGCAAGTGGAGCACCGCGTAATGCTTGCGCGAAAGCAGCGTGTTGACGCTCACACCCGTCTCATCCGACATTTCGCGAAAGCTGCGCCCTTCAAATTCGTGCGCGAGAAAAACGGTTCGCTGGTCTTCCGGCAACTCGTCGAGCGCCTCTTCGAGCGCCACTTCCAAGACGCCTCTTGCATAGGCGGCTTCAGGGCCCCCGTCGGGCGAAGGGAGCAAGTCCTCAAAGAGAAGCGGTTCCGGTTGCATCTTGCGGAACCGGTCGATAATGCGGTTGCGCGCCACCCGGAAGAGCCAGGCGCCCGCTTGCTCAATCGGTTTCAGCAACCGGTAGGCCGCGACAAACTCGAAAAACACTTCCTGCAAGATGTCTTCGGCGTCACTCGGGTCGGGTACGCGCCGGCGAATGAACTGGCGAAGCCGTTGTTGTTCGCGATCGAGCGCCCGCGAAATATGTTCGTCCTGCGCCGCACGCACGGGATCGATGGCCAGCGCCTCCTTCATCAACCATGTAGACGCGGCGCCGTGGCGCATATTGCAGAAAAAATCTCCCCGGCTTACAACTCGCCGATGGTGAACACGCGATCGAACGGACAGCCGAGTCCGCCCTCGATCGCCTCGCGCGCGCCCTCTTCGCGGTCCACCAGGCAGATCGCGCCCAACACGTTCAATCCTGCCTCGCGGACCGCGCCAATGGCCTTGATGGTCGAATCTCCCGTCGTGCACACATCGTCGACGATCACCACATCGAGCGGCGGCTCCTCGGATAACCCTTCGATCTGCTTCTTCAAGCCATGGCCCTTGGCCTCTTTGC
>CAYUZM010000744.1:0-3782 GCA_964449665.1 uncultured Solibacteraceae bacterium | reverse complement strand
CGCCCCGAGGCGCGCGCCGCCGCCAACGGCGTTGCAAATAAAGAAGATATCGAGTTGGCGCGTTTGGCCCACACCGTGCACTACTTTAAGCGAATTGATGGAGTTCACTCTTTAAACCTGAACCCTCTGCTGCAACGGGTAGGCGTGATGAGGATGCTGGGAACCCCCAGTGCTCAAGGGATGGAGAATTTTTTGATGTACCCATCCGAATCTGATTACCAGTTGCATCAGAGGGGCTTTTTTTGTGGACCAGGATTCGTGGAGCAGAGCCGCAGGGCCGGTGCGCCGTTCCACCACAGTGAACTTTGAGGGAATTATTCTCCGGCCTGCCGGGTGGCGCAGCTAGCTTTGCCGCAGCTCCCGGGTGGGAAACAAAATCGGACGCGGGTCCCACTCGTGTGGAGCGCTTCGGGTCGAGAGGCTCCTTAGGAAGCGAAAAGGCGAAACCCAAACCCCAAGCGATTGGGGGGCGGACCGCATCGGAATGTGTGACTCGTAGCAGAGATCCATTCCGATGCGGTTTTTTTCATCCCCGGCGGACCAACCGCATCCGCCTACCAGGCGAGGGTGCCAGTTCTTGGCGCCTCCTCGGTATTTGGTAGATAGATCGTCCGGCACTTCTCGCAACGATAGATCTCGGCTTCCTCGCCGTATTGCCGCTTCAGTTCGTCGCCGAAGAAGTACCAGCGTTTGAGGTGCCCGGCGCACATCTTGCCCTTCTCGTCTTTTTCGTTGCATGCCCGCATGCGCGGGGCGCGTTCCTTGACCTTGGTGCCGTCGGCGAGTGTGGCAACCTGCCGCGACTCGATGATTGTTCGTTTGGCTTCGGCGTACTTAGGATTGGCCATGGCAGCCTGCTGACCGGATGATAACACAGAGAAATTGCGCGATTAACCGATGTAACGCCGGAGAACAGCAGGCAATGAGGAGGAGAAGACGCTGCGCGCGAGGACTTCGTTCATTCCCGTCGCGACCGCCTGTTGCTTGAGTTCTGCCTGAACGTGGGAGAGGAAACCGACTACGGGGACGGTGCGCAGTTGTTCGTCGGCTCGCATGGCGCGCGCGAGGTCGAGCGCGGCGAACGACCGGTCGTTGAGATCGAGCAACATCAGCGAAGCGCCCGCGCGGGCGTGTGCGAGGGCCTCATCGGCGGTTCGGGCCAGCCTCATCTCTGCGCCGGCGGCTTTGATGGCGTCATGGACCTTGGCGAGGAAGAAGACGTCTGTGATGGCGGCGACGACGGTGGGCACAGTGGTCATCGTAGCGAAACAAGAAGGATGTGCGCCAATGCTACTGTGAAAAGAATGGCGACTCCCAATCCGTTTCACGATCCGTTGCGCTTTGAACGCCAAGTGCGGCCCTGCGCGGTCGTCATTTTCGGGGCCAATGGCGATCTGACGAAGCGTAAGCTTGTGCCCGCGCTGTACCGTCTGGCGATTGAGCGCCGTCTGCCCTCGGGCTTCAGCATTATCGGGAACTCGCGCACGGAGATGAGCGACGACAGTTTCCGCGAGAAGATGCGCGCCAACGTCGAGCAGTTCCTCGAAGAGAGCCCTTTTGACGAGGACGTCTGGAAGGATTTCGCCTCCGGCCTCTTCTACGTGAGCGGGGATCTGAAAGACCCCGGCTGCTACCAGCGCATCGGCGCCAAGCTCGATGAAATCGAGCGCGAGCGCATGACGGGCGGCAATGTCCTCTTCTATCTCTCCACGCAGCCGAGCCATTATGAACCGGTGATTGCGGGACTCGGCGGCGCGGGGTTGCAGAACTCCGCCTCGGGGGGGTGGCGGCGACTGGTCGTTGAAAAGCCGTTCGGCCATGACCTGGCCAGTTCGCGCGAACTCGACACGGCCGTGCACAAGGTTTTCCACGAAGACGCCGTTTACCGCATCGATCACTACCTCGGCAAGGAGACGGTGCAGAATATCCTTGCCTTCCGTTTCGGCAATGGGATCTTTGAGCCGTTGTGGGACCGGCGCTATGTGAACTTCGTGCAGATCACCGCCTCCGAATCGATTGGGGTCGAGGGGCGTGGCGGCTACTACGAAGAGGCCGGGGCGCTGCGCGACATGATTCAGAATCACCTGCTGCAGATTCTTGCCACGGTCACGATGGAGCCGCCGACACTGTTTGAAGCAAGTGCCGTGCGCGACGAGCGCGCCAAGTTGCTGCGGTCGATACGCGTGATGAAGCACGACGAGGTTGCCGCCAACGCGGTAAAGGGCCAGTACGGTCCCGGCAACGTGGGCGGGAGCGCGCTGCCGGGCTTCCGGCAGGAGGAAGGCGTCAAACCGGACTCCCAAACCGATACCTACGCGGCGGTCACCTTCTCAATCGAGAACTGGCGCTGGGCGGGCGTACCGTTCTATGTGCGGAGCGGCAAGCGCATGGCCAAGCGGGTGACCGATATCGCGATTCAGTTCCACGCAGCGCCACACCGGGTTTTCACGGGTATGGCCGACGGGGCTGGTCCGGCGGACCTTTCGCCGAACCTGCTCATCCTTCGCGTGCAGCCCGAAGAGGGCATCTCGCTGAGGTTTCTTTCCAAGCAACCGGGCAGCGGCATGAAGTTGAGGCCGGTTTCGATGGACTTCAAATACGGGTCAAGCTTCGGCATGCGATCGCCGACGGCCTATGAAACGCTGCTCGTCGATGCGCTGACGGGAGACGCCACGCTCTACTCGCGCCAGGACATGGTGGAGGCAAGCTGGCAGGCGGTACACCCGATTCTCGAGGTCTGGGGCAACACGAAGTTCGACTTCCCGAACTATGCCTCGGGCACGTGGGGACCTGCGGCGAGCGACGAGATGCTGGCCCGGCGGGGCCACACGTGGAGGGTTCCCTAAATGGCCTCGGCGATCCGTCCGGAGAAGATCCTCAAGGAACTCGATGAGTTGTGGGTCGGCCTCGGCAAGGAGTCCGAAGGCGTGGGCGTGTTGCGTGCCTGTGCCATGACGCTGGTGGTGATCACCAGCGACGAGGAGGGAGACGTGGTTGGCGAGACGCTGGCGAAACTGATGCGCGAACACCCCAGCCGGTTGGTGGTGCTGCGCGTGAAGCCGGGCGACGAGACCTCGCTCAGCGAGCGGGTGCTCGCGCAATGCTGGATTCCGTTTGGCGGCCGGCAGCAGATCTGTTGCGAGCAGATTGAGATTACCGCGACGGAGGCGGGCCTTAAAGACGTTCCGGCGGTGGTGCGGGCGCTGGAGGCGCCGGATCTGCCTGTCGTCATCTGGACGCGCGTGCCCGGCTTGCTGCTGCGCGACGCCTGTGCGGGGCTGCTCGACCTCGCCGATAAGGTGATTGTCGATTCGCAGGGATGGCCGCAGACGCGCGACAAAATTCGAGCGATCCGCCGTGGGGCCAAGAGCCGCCGAGTGGCCGATCTCGAGTGGACGCGCCTCACCAGATGGCGCCAAATGCTGGCGCAGGAGTTCGACAATCCCGCCTACATGAATCGCCTGGCTGAACTCGAGACGGCGACGGTGGCTTACGATGGCGCGTTCATTCCCATGCGCGCGCTTTACATGGGCGGGTGGCTACGTTCGGTATTGGGGCCCAAGGTGGCGATTACGCTGCGCAAGGCGGGCGAAGCGCCGACGCCGCGCCTGCACACCGTGACGCTGGCCGGCGGCAGCCTGCACTTTCACATGAATGTGGAATCGACCCGCGCCGCGGAAATGCGAATGTGCAACCAGAAGGCGCATCCGATGATGCCCGCGCTCGACGAGTACGAGTTAATGCGCGAGGAACTGGCGGTTACGGGCCGCGACGCGGCGTTT
>CAYUZM010000743.1:0-3784 GCA_964449665.1 uncultured Solibacteraceae bacterium | reverse complement strand
AGCATCTCGAACAGCGCGTCATAGAGCGGCCGCAAATAAGGGTCGATCTTCTCCTGCAGCGTTCCCGGCAGGAATCCCAGCTTCTCGCCCGCCTCCACCGCCGGCCGCGTCAGAATGATGCGGCTCACCTGCTTGTTGATCAGCGCGTTCACCGCCATCGCCACGGCCAGATAAGTCTTGCCCGTCCCCGCCGGCCCAATGCCAAAACAGAGATCATGCTTCTCGATCGCGTCGAGATAGATGCGCTGGTTGATCGTCTTCGGCGTCACCACCTTCTTGCCGAACGTGCGCTGGCGCCCGCTGTCGATCAAGGCGCGCAGCGAGGTCGAACGGTCCGACGTCACCACGCGCAGATAGCTGTTCAAATCGCCGTTCTGGAAAATGTGACCGTCTTCCACCAGGCCAACATAGTCGTTCAAAATCTTCTGCGCCCGTTCGACGTCGACGGCTTCGCCATCCAGTTCCAGCGAGTCTTCCTTGAGACGCGTGGTGATGTGGAGATTGCTCTCCAGCAACCGGATGTTCTCGTCTTTCGTCCCGAACAGGGATTCAATGCCGCGGCTGATGCGAACGCTGGTTTTCATGCGAGAGGGAAAAGCTCTACTCCACAACGCGAACGATTCTTTGGGGAAACTGCAAGGTAGGCCGGGATACACAACACGCTGGCGCGTGCGGGTGTACTGAGCATCTACTGGCGAGTATACCAGAAGAGCCCGCGCCGTCAACGGCAATCGGGCCCTCGCTGCGTGAACAGTGCGTGACGATTCCCCGCGATTCCCGCCGCTATTGCACCGTCAGCCGTACCGTAACCGGCTGCGGCTGGGCAGACGCACACGAGCTGATCGTTACGGTGCCGTTGTAAGTCCCCGCGGCAAGGCCCGCCGGTTTCACGGTCACGCGCATCGACTGCGGCGTCAGCCCCCAAGGCTCTACCGCCAGCCAATCGCCACCGGTGGCCGTCGAGGCGCGGGCAATGAATCCGATGGGACCGCCCACCGCGGTGACCTCCACCGATTGCGGCGCGGGGGTGCTGTTGGCCGCCCCGCTGAAGTTGAGCGCCGAAACATTTACGCCCAACTGCGCCTGCGGCCCGCCCACGCAGAGGAACAGATTCTCCTGCGACCGGACCCCGTTCAGTTCCCCCGCCAACAGTTGTTCGCCCGGCGCCACCTGGGGCACCACGATATTGAACTGCTGCAACCCCGAGCTGATCAGCCCGGCAAAATCCACGCGGGCCGAAGCTCCGCCCACCGTCAGTTTCAACGCCCCCGCGCCTTCCAGCGGCGCGGGCGAGAGCACCAGGTCGCTCGTGGGACGCGCCGGGTTCGTCTTCCCGAAGCCGTTGCCAAACAGCAGAACCGGGTCATTGGGAAGCGGCGCGCGTACGGCCGCGGCCGACCCGAACACTCCGGGAGGCCCGGCGTACACGCCACCGGCGAATACCGCGGGGGGATAAATGCGGCCCTGCGGGGCAAACGCAAAGAACGCCGGCGCCAGCGCCTGCATGTTCACCGTGATCGTGGCTTTCCCTTCTGGCGACGTCACCTCCAGCGCGACATTTCCCGTCGCTACATCGTCAGGCGCCAGAATGTTCAACTGCCCTGGGCTCACGAAGTAGATGTAGGCGGGCTTGCCGTTGATCTTTACCGATACGCCGTCGATCGCCTCCGGCAGTTTTCCGTTCACGAAATCCGTGCCGGTCCACGTGCGGGTCGTCCGCGCGAGATTCGTGCCGCGAATGGTCAACCATCCGCCCCACCCAAGCGTCTTTCCAAAAGACGCTCCGTTCACCACCGGGTCCACCGCGCTCAGCGTCACGGTCGGCGCCGCCACGGTGATTGTGACCTTCGCGCTCGCCGTCGCCGAGAGGCCGGAACTGTTGGTCACCTTCAGCGTGATGTCGTTGTTCGCCGCCGTGAGCATCGGCGAAATCTTCGCCGTTGAACCAATCAGCGCCCCATTGTTGCGCCACTCATATGCGCTGATAGTCCCCGTCCCCGCCACGCTCGTCGCGGCATCCATATCCACCTGCACCGAACCGCCCGCTGGCGCCGTCAACGGCAGCGTGCCGTTGTTCCCCGCCGACTTGCCCTGCGACGTCAAAGTCAGGTTCGCCGTCGGCGCCGTCGCCACAACCGGCTCCATACGCGAGACCCAGGCGAAATAGTGCAGCTTCCCTGACGACTCGCGCACCAGCGACACGATGATGTCGGAATACGTGCGCGCCTTGAACCGCAGCTTCTTGCCGAACATGTCCGCGGTCCACGGCGCTGGAAATGTGCGCGGGTTGCCGATCACCAGGTCAAGCGGCACGTTGACACCGCCGCTCATCGTCACCTGCACCGCCGGCATATCCACGTAAAAGAGCAGCGTGCCATCCGACAATATGTCGAAATCGAGCAGCGTGCCTTCCCATTCCACGTCCTTGGAGGCGAATGCACCCGCCGGAACATCCTTCACATCCGACGAATTCACCGGAATCGGCGTGTTCGCCACGACGGGTGCCAGAGCCTTGCCGAACTCCGTCCAACTGGTCTGCCACGGCGCAGCCGTTTGCGCGCAGAGGGCTCCCGCTATAGTAAGAAAGGCTACACTTTTCGTCCAAATCATCAGTAAATCGCCGCCTGCTAAAGAATTAAGTCTTGGCATTCTCTCACTCAATGCCAAAGCGCGGCAAGTATCTTTTGACGAAAATTGTTCAATGCGTCGATTTCGCTCTACCTTGGCCAATGCGCCCGCCAGGCGACCCTCATTCCGTTTGCTAAGCTAGAAATTCCTAGGCATGAGTGAGTGCGCTATCGAGCGCGCACAAGGGTGAACAACCGGCTTGACAGTCGACACGCAACAGGTAACTTTCGATTCTCTATCCCTGGACAGCGGCGCAACGCTCGCGCCCGTGGACGTGGCCTTCGAAACTTACGGCCAGCTCAACCAGAACCGCTCCAACGCCATCCTCGTCCTGCACGCCTTCTCCGGCGACGCCCATGCCGCCGGCGTAAGCCGCGACGGCGGCCAGCCCGGCTGGTGGGACAACATGATCGGCCCCGGCAAAGGGTTCGACACAAACAAATACTTCGTCATTTGTTCCAACGTGCTCGGCGGCTGCCGTGGCACCACTGGCCCTGCATCCATCAATCCCGCCACCGGCGAACCCTTCGGCGGCAGCTTTCCCGGCATCACTATTGCCGACATGGTGCGCCTCCAGAAGAAGCTCATCGACCACCTCGGCATCTCGAAATTGCTCGCCGTGGCCGGAGGCTCCATGGGTGGCATGCAGGCTCTCCAGTGGTCGGTCAGCTATCCGGACGCCGTCGCCGCCGTGCTCCCCATTGCCTCCACCGCGCGGCACAGCGCCATGCAAATCGCCTTCAACGAAGTGGGGCGCCAGGCCATCATGGCCGACCTCGACTGGCAGGGCGGCAACTTCTACGGCAAGGATCTCCCCGCGCGCGGCCTCTCGGTGGCCCGCATGGTGGGCCACATTACCTACATGAGCGACGAGTCCATGCGCCAGAAGTTCGGCCGCCGCTTCCGCGACAAAGACGGTCCCGGCTTCGACTTCTCCGCCGACTTCGAAGTGGAAAGTTACCTCCGCTACCGCGGCAGCCAGTTCGTCACCCGCTTCGACGCGAACTCATACCTGTACATCACCAAGGCGATGGACTACTTCGATCTCGCCGCCGGCCAGCCCTCGCTCGCCGCCGCGCTCGAAGCCGCCAGAGCGCGGTTCCTCGTCATCAGCTTCACATCGGACTGGCTCTACCCCAGCTACCAATCGCTCGAG
>CAYUZM010000742.1:0-3799 GCA_964449665.1 uncultured Solibacteraceae bacterium | reverse complement strand
CCGCCGGCGCAGATCTGGTTGGTGTCGTGAAAGTGGCGGGGAGAACAGGGGGATGGTTTCGCTCGGACCCCATAGATTTCCGGGATGGGGCCCTGGGCCGCCGCAACGCGCAGACCCGCCAACACGGTAGCGGGATGGGTGCAGTTGATCCAATAGCTGACCGGTGGGCGCGGCACCGTGGCATCGATTTCGGCGATGGCATCGTGGAGCGGCGTACCATCGATCAGCGTGCCTTGCGCGGTAAGCACGAAGCTGACAACCGCGGGGGCTTCGAGCACATCGAGAATGCCCAGCGCCTCGCACACGGCTGGGAATGTGGCGAGCAGCACAAGCGGCGCGGAGGCGAGTTCACTGGCCTGCCACGAGTGGAAGCGGCGGGACTCGTCGCGCGTGAGCGCAAGCGAAGGTGTGTAGCAGTCTTCGCGCGGACCCATCAGTGCGGCATGAAAGCGCGAGTGCCTCGCAATGAAGGCGAGCGCGCGGGCATTGTCGCCGGGCTGTGCGTTGTCGCGGTTGGCCCGCCATGTAGGGGCGCACAGGAAGATGGGGACACAGTGGCGCAGAGCAACGGCGGTGTATTCGGAATAGATCGTGTCGAGACGGGCGACACCTTCGGGAGAGCGAAGCAGTGAGATAGGATCGATGCCGAGCCGCTCCCAAACTGCCGCTTCCGTGATGGCTGGCTCGTTGGGAAGCGCGGCCGTATACACCTTAAATTTCCTGCGTCACGCGCAATACTTCATCCACCGTCGTCACACCCGTTGCAACCTTGTGCCAGCCATCTTCGCGCAGCGTCGTCATGCCTTCGCGCCGCGAGATGCCGGTGAGAATGCCCGCGTCTTCGTTCTTCATGATGGAGCGCCGCAGTTCGTCGCTCAACTGCATCATCTCGAAAATGCCCATGCGGCCCTTGTAACCGGTGCCGAAGCAAACTTCACATCCCGCGCCGCGGTACGTTTCGATCATGTCGCCGGTGGGAGTCATGTGCGGACCATCGCTGCGTTTGCAGCCCGCGCAAATCACGCGCACCAGCCGCTGTGCAAGCACTGCGACCACCGACGAAGTGATCAGGTAGTTCTCAATGCCCATATCGGTAAGGCGCGTAATCGCGCTGGGGGCGTCGTTGGTGTGCAGCGTGGAAAAAACAAGGTGGCCGGTGAGCGCGGCGCGAATGGCGATGTCGGCCGTTTCGCGGTCGCGGATTTCGCCCACCATAATCACGTCCGGATCCTGGCGCACAATATGCCGCAATCCCGCGGCGAACGTCAGCCCGATCTGCGGATTCACATGGATCTGGTTGATGCCGTCCATCTGATACTCCACCGGATCTTCGATGGTGATGATCTTGCGGTCGGTGAGGTTGATCCCCTTCAGCGCCGAGTAGAGCGTGGTGGATTTACCGGAACCCGTCGGCCCCGTCACTAGGAAGATACCGTGCGGCAATCCCGTAAAGTGGGTCATGCGCGCGAGCATCCAGTCCGTGAAGCCTAGCTTCTGCAGGTCGTAAAAATCGCCTGCCGAGCGATCGAGCAAGCGCATCACGACGCTTTCGCCAAAGAGCGTGGGTAATGTCGAGACGCGCAGGTCCACCTCGCGCCCCAGCGTGCGGATCTTGATGCGTCCATCCTGCGGCAGCCGCCTTTCGGCGATGTTCAGCTTCGCCATTAGCTTTACGCGCGAAATGATGGCGGCCTTCAATTCGCGTTGCGGCGCTTCCTGAGGATGGAGAATACCGTCGATGCGGAACCGGACGCGGAAATCCTTTTCAAAAGGCTCGATGTGTATGTCGCTGGCGCGCTTTTCCACGGCCGAGGCGACCATGGCGTTCACCAGCCGGATGACGGGCGCTTCGCTCGCCATGTCGCGCAGGTGTTCCAGATCTTCGTTCGCGTCGGCGTCCTCGAAGCCCACCAGATCCGAGGTCTTCTGTTGACCATAGTGCCGGTCGATCTGGTCGAGAATCTCACCCTCGGCCGCGAGCGCTTGCTTCACGCGCAGTCCGGTCACCTGGCGAATGGTGGCGAGCGTCTCAAAGTCGAGCGGATCGGCCATTGCCATGACGAGCGTCGAGTCGTCAAACGAGGCCGGAACGCATTTGAACTGGCGCAAAAAACGGCCGTTGAGCTTCTCCAGCGCGGGCGCGGCCGGAGGTGGGCCTTCAAAGGCCACCAGCGGCAGCGACCACTGCGCCGAAAGCGCCGCCAACACATCGCGCTGGGCGACAAAACCAAGATCGACCAGAATCTTGCCGACCTTGTCGGCCGCGCGTTCCTTCTGGATTTCCAGCGCCTGATCAAGTTCGTCCGCCGTGATGAGCTTGCGCTCAATCAGCATTTCGCCGAGACGCATCGGCGCTAAAACTCCTGGACCTGAATGGCGCTGGCAAGTGCCTCCGCCGACATCTTGCCAGATTCGAACTCAACGAGCGTCTTGCGCGGTGCCTGCATGACGATCTGCGACGGAAGCCCCTTGGTGTCTTCAAAGGAGTGGTAGAACAGCGACACGCCGACCACCACCTGCTGCGTGACGGGCACCTGCTTCAGCCTTGTGCCGGTGGTGACCATCATGTCCCGCATCAGGCGCTTCAGCTCGGGCACGCGGTCAAGCTTCTTCTGGCGTAGACGGGCCGTCTCTTCGGACGAAACCTTCTGCCGGAAGGGAGTCAACCCGGCGCTCATCACCAAATTGACTTCGGCCGTGAAGACCGGACCGTAGTCTTCAATGTAGACCCCGCGCGTGAAGCCAATGAGATCCATCGGCTGGTCGGCGTTGTAGCCGGCGATGCGCTGATCGAACGATTTCCCGAGATCGTGTAGTTCCCGGTAGGAGACGCGGCTGGCGGCGCCCAAAGCAAGCGTGGCGGCGCAAAGTACAACGGCGCGGCGGATGGCGGATTTCATTGTCCGGCTCCCAGATCGTTGCTGGCGCGCATATAGGTGCCCAGTTTCTTCAGCAGCATTTCGTTGTTCGCGGCGACTGCGGCCATCTCCTGGCGGTACTCGATGAGCAACCGCTCCTCGGCGGCCTTCACCAATTGCGCCGTCTGCGCCTGGTAACGCTTCTCCAGATCGGCTGCGGATTTGGCGACGGCGGCCTGCACCATCGCGTCCACATTGGGCGCGGGCGCGGCGGCCTGTTGCACGGCAGCGGGCGCGTTGGTCTGCACAACAGGCACCGGCCGCGTCACGGCATGAAAGAGGATCGCCCCGCTCAGCATGGCGGCCGAGGCAAAGCCCCACTTGGGCACGGCCCAGAAGCGCTGCCACCACGTCGGCTCGAAAACCTTGTCGGAGACGAAGGCGATGCGCCGCGGCGGTTCTTCATAGGGCAGCGAGCGGAGCGCGGCCACGGTCGCGGCGGCGCGTTCGTCCTGTAAGTAGGCTGCAAATTCCGATTCGTGTTCAATCATTCGTCCCTCCCACGGGCTCAGCCGGCGGGTTTCGGCTCGACGGGCGCCAGCGCGTCCTTTAGCAGATCGAGCGCGGTATACAGCCTCGACTTCACGGTCGATACCGGACAGCCGAGAATCTCGGCCATCTCCTCGAACTTGAATCCTTCGTAGATTTTCAACACCACGGCTTCGCGCTGTTCGCTGGTCAGGCGGTCCAACGCGGCGGCGACGGCTATGGTCGTCTCCACAGGCAACATTCCGCGGCCGCGACTCGGGGAACCGGGCTCAGTCAGTTCCTCCGAATCGGGCCGATTCCTGCGCAACAAGGAGAAGGATTCGTTATGCGCAATGCGAAACAGCCAGGGGGCGAAACGCGCGTCGTCGTCCAGCTTCCTCAGATTCTGATAG
>CAYUZM010000741.1:1631-3807 GCA_964449665.1 uncultured Solibacteraceae bacterium | reverse complement strand
CAACCGAGTAGCGGGATTCCGTAATTTGCAGGAACTTGCGGAGCAGATCGAGGTTGCGGCTCAATACGTCCACAGCGGCGAACGCATAGGCCCGGCGGAAGTACGCCTGCTTGAGCCGGGAGACCACGCTCAGTTTAGTGAGCTGATACTGTTGCCACTCCGCCTCGGATTCCTTTACGGCCATTTCGCCTGCCAACTTACGCTTTCCTGGGAACGGAATCTCCTGAGAGACCATGACTCCGATGTTGCTTGTCACTTCTGTTCCCAGTCCTGCGCCTGGCCAAGGTCTCCCACTGCTGTTGTAGCCGGGCGAGAGCATCGGATCCGGCAGACTGCTGACCTGCGTGGGCCGTTGCCGCGACGCCTCGTAGCGTTTTTGCGCGGACGCAATCTCCGGATTGTTGTTCAGCGCCTCGGCCAACAGATCCTTGAGCTCCGTCCGATCCGCTTGCGCCCAAAGCCCGGAGGCTAGGAATGGCACGAGCAGAAGCGCCCGGCCTATCAAAGGTGATCGCACCGCGTTGTTCTTCCAGGTTGCCACTGGCCCAAGTAAACGCACGCCCGGTGCCAAGCGGCGAATTGGCGGGCTAACCCATTCACTTCACGCCTCTTATCATTCGGCAGCGCGGCGCGGCGACCGCTGGGGTCGAAGCTTGAATTGGAGATTCTCGGACTCGCATTGGAGGATATTCGGCAGTCGGACACCCGTTGGCCTTTATTCTGGCCGAAGAAAACTCCAGCCAACCGAATGCAAAGATGGCGCTTAGTGCCCATAGATGGTGATTGGCGGCAGAAGTGCTTTTTCCTGTGATGAAGTGCGAATGAACTTAAAGGGAATACACACGGCCCGTCTGGTTGCGATGGCGTTGCTCGCACTCTCTTCGACCGCTCGGCTATTCGCGGTGGACGGCATCCCTCGTTGGGAACAGGTGCTCAACGAAGTACTTGAACGAGCTGAGCAAGAGCGAAGGAGCATGGAAGCGCCCTCCCGGCGATCGACGGCCCCGGATCGGGTTGCACCTGCCGCATCCTCCGGCACGCAATCCTTGCGGCCTATCGTCGGCAACTTCGTCCGGTACTTCCAAGGTCCTGGGGCACAGAGCTATCGGGAATCCATGAGCCGATTGCGGGCCTACCGCCCGATGATCCAGCGCGTCCTTCACGAGGAAGGACTCCCGCCGGAGTTGGTGTGGATTGGACTGGTCGAGAGCGGTTATGATCCAACGGCAAGATCACCCAAGAATGCGCTAGGGATTTGGCAATTGATCCCGGAGACGGCCGCAACGTTCGGCCTGAATGTGACCGAACGAGACGAGCGCATTGATCCAGAGAAGTCCACGCGCGCTGCAGCCCGTTTCCTGAAGTTCCTCTATGGTAGGTTTGGGGACTGGACGCTTGCCCTGGCCGCATACAACGCGGGAGAGAGGCGCGTTCAGAACGCCATCGAACGAGCAGGGAATCGAAGTTTCTGGCGCCTGTCAGAGG
The DNA here is from genome assembly GCA_964449665.1 of uncultured Solibacteraceae bacterium. GTDB lineage: Bacteria > Acidobacteriota > Terriglobia > Bryobacterales > Bryobacteraceae > JAFLBB01. Next base: position 2,322 of record CAYUZM010000741.1, on the reverse strand, counting down.
CAGGGTTGCTGCCGAGGGAAACGCAAGCGTATGTACCGGCGGTGCTGGCGGCGAAATTCTTGGGCGAAGGGACAATAGAGAATACGCCGAGCGACAACAATGGCTCAAACAAACGCGCCGCCAGGATCCTCATCGCCCCGTTCTCGCTCTCTCCCTGATGAGCCTTCGTCGGATAAGGGCGTGCTGAGCATGGACACCGAGAGTGGCAAAAAGTTGAACTGGAGAGCGATCACACTGGTACTAGCCGGCATTGCCGTTACGAGCGCCGGGCATTACCTGACACCGCGCGACATGAGGCTTTGGCACGGTATTTTCCAGCGGCTCTATTATCTCCCGGTCGTCTACGCTGCAATCGCATTTGGCTGGGTGGGTGGGCTTGCGGCTGCCGCCCTGGCCGCCGTGTTGTATATTCCCCACATCCTGATTATGTGGCAGCAGCATGAGCATCACTACGCGCTTGAACAATATGCAGAGATCTTCATGTTTCTCGCAGTCGGCATCGTGACCGGGGTGTTATCGGACCGGGAGCGGAAACGACGCTCCGAGTTGCAGGTCACAGCACAGAAGCTGAGCCACGTGTACCGGGAACTCCAAGACACGTTCGAACAGGTGAAAAGGGCCGACCGTCTTTCGGCGATAGGCCAACTCGCGGCCGGCTTGGCGCACGAAATCCGGAACCCGCTGGGCACCA
>CAYUZM010000741.1:1060-1621 GCA_964449665.1 uncultured Solibacteraceae bacterium | reverse complement strand
TTCCGTAAACCGCTGGCCAGATGCAACGGCGCCGCCGGGGGTCTGGATGTGGCCGACGATCGACCCGAGCTGAGGAAGGAAACGGTAAGCATCATCCGCAAGGAATGTTCGCGCTTGAACCGTCTCCTGACGAGCCTGCTTGATTTCGCCCGGCCCCGTCATCCGGAATGGGGTGAGGTGGATTTGGCCAAGGTGCTGAACTCAGTCATCGATCTGGTGAGCCACTCCGCCGGTAAAGGCATCCGCTTCCACAAAGAGATATCCGGCCCCATCCCAAGTCTGCTCGGCGATGAGGAACAGTTGACGCAAGTCATGTTGAACCTCACCCTGAATGCTGCGCAGGCGATGCCCGAGGGCGGCGATCTGTGGCTTGCCGCGAGGCAAGTAGAAGACGGAATCACTATCCATGTCACGGATCAGGGATCCGGAATCCCTGAGGAGCACTTGGACAAGATCTTCGACCCGTTCTTCACGACAAGAGACACAGGGACCGGGCTTGGCCTTTCGGTGGTCCATCAGATCGTCACGCAGCATGGCGGGACAGTGACCGTGACCAGGAAC
>CAYUZM010000741.1:0-1050 GCA_964449665.1 uncultured Solibacteraceae bacterium | reverse complement strand
GAAAAGGGAACGACCTTCGGACTGTTCTTTCCGCAGTCACGAGGAGACCTTGCATGATTGGCAAGAGAATTCTGGTTGTCGACGACGAGGAGAATCTCAGGCGCGTCACTCAACTGAAGCTGCAGCAGGCCGGGTACGAGGCGATGACGGCGAGGGACGGCGCCCAGGCTCTTGAGGTTCTCTCGAAACACCCCCACGACCTCGTCCTCACCGATCTCAAGATGCCGGGGATGTCTGGCATTGACCTGCTGCAGAAGATCAAGGAGGAGTACCCCGAGGTCATTGTTGTCGTGGTCACCGCGTACGGCACAATCGAGTCCGCGGTGGAGGCCATGCGCATGGGGGCGTACGACTACATCATCAAACCGGTGAACTCCGATGCTCTGAAGCTGATCGTTTCGCGGGCCCTGGAACATCACCGCCTTCAGGAGGAGGTCAAGCACCTTCGCGCCGCGATTGATCGGAAGTACGGGTTCGAAAACATCATCGGCAAGTCCAAGAACCTCCTTGCGATGCTCGACAATGCTTCGCGTGCGGCGCAAAGCGACTCCACCGTACTTGTGCGCGGGGAGACCGGTACGGGCAAAGAACTCCTGGCGAAAGCCATCCACTTCAATAGTCCCCGTCGCGACCGACCCTTCATCGTGATCAACTGTGGGGCGATCCCGAAAGAACTGCTGGAGTCTGAACTCTTCGGGCACACAAAGGGATCATTCACCGGTGCGCTGGCCAACAAGCAGGGCAAGATCGAGATGGCAGATCAGGGATCTTTGTTCCTGGATGAGATTGGCGAAATGCCATTGGAGTTGCAGGTGAAGCTTCTCCGGCTGATTCAGGAACGTGAGATTGAGAAGATCGGGGCGGCGGCGCCGACCAGGGTCAACGTCCGCATTATCGCCGCAACCCACAGGAATCTCCAGGCCATGGTGGAAGACGGCACGTTCCGGGAAGATCTCTATTATCGTCTCAACGTGATTCCTCTGACCCTTCCGCCAATGCGGGAACGCCCCGACGACATCCCCGAATTGGTGGCCATTTTCTTCGAGAAGT
>CAYUZM010000740.1:0-3816 GCA_964449665.1 uncultured Solibacteraceae bacterium | reverse complement strand
CGGCGGCGCGTTCCTTGGTGAAGGTGTCGATGCGTTTGGCGAGGGCGTCAACGGCCGTGAAGTCGGCCATGCGCAGCACCAGGTGCGAGGCGGCCACCAACATAAGCACGCTACGGTTGCCGACGTGAAAGGTTTTCTCCTGGCGCGCGGCGCACAGTTTGACGATGTCGGAGCGGAGTCGTTCCAAAGGGGTTTCGCGTTCCAAGAGCACGAGCAGCGCGGGGCCTGTCCAGCGGAACATGCGCACCGAGTCGCCGAACCAGGAGAGCAAGAGTTGCTGCCACATCTGGATCATCTGATCGCCGACGGCAAAGCCGAACCGGAGGTTGGCGGTTTCGGCGCGATCAACCGAGAAGACGACGGCGAAGTGATTGGCGGGGGTGCGCAGGCGTTCGCCGAGGGCCTCCAGTGCGCCGCGGCGGGAGAGGAGTCCGGTGACCGGATCGACGTCTTCGCCCGGCTGTTGCTGGTCCGTTGATACGGTGACGCCGGCGTTGTCGGCGAGCGTTTTGCGGGCGGTGGCAAGGCCGGTCGATAGCGTTTGGATCTGCTCGGTCCAGACCTTGCGTTGCTCTTCGGATTCGGCCCGCAGCGATTCCAGGCATTCGGCCAGTTGCAGTTTGAGAAGGCGGATATCCTCGATCGCCTGAGCCTTTTCCAGCCGGTGTTCGATGGTGTGGAGTCGGTCTTTCGAGCGGTCGCTCGCCACGCTGCAGTGGGTGACGGTTTCGGCGAGCATGCCGACCATGCCGCGTAGTTCCACCTGGTACTGGCGAACGGCGCGGCCCACGCGACCGTTGTACTCTTCCAGGGCGCGGCCAACCGAGCCGACGGTGACCAGCGTTTCCGAGGGATTCTCAAGCGACATCCGTTCGGCCATCTTGACGAGGTCTTTGCGAAACTCGGCATGTTCATACTCGTCGGCGGGGATGGCGGAGCGCGCGATCGCCTCAGTCAACTGCCGTGTTGTTCCGAAGAACGTCTCGGCCGCCTGATGAGCCGCGATCGGTTTGGCGCTCCAAAAGTTCAGCATGGTACGAAGTGAGGCGGTGGTATGTGCCTTCGTTGTCTTATCGGCCCGAGCGGCGCCAAATTGAGGCTGTTTCACGCACTCTCGCTTGGTATTCTGATAAGAACCACCATGGCAACCCTAACTGAAACGCGCAGTGTGCCGGAACTGCAAACTATCTGCAAACAGATCCGCCGCCACATCGTTACCATGATCACGGCGGCCAAAAGCGGCCACCCGGGCGGTTCGCTGTCAGCCGTCGAGTTGATCGTTTCGCTCTATTTCGGCGGGCGCATGCGCCACGATCCGGCGAATCCTCAATGGAAGGAGCGCGACCGCTTTGTCCTCGGCAAGGGCCACGCCGCGCCGGTGCTTTACTCGGTAATGGCCGAAGCCGGCTACACGCCAGTGGACCAACTCAACACGCTCCGCCGTTTCGGCTCCATCTATCAGGGCCATCCCGACCGCCGCTTCATTCCGTCACTGGAAGCCTCGACCGGTTCGCTCGGACAGGGGCTGTCGCTTGCCTGCGGTATGGCGCTGGCGGCGCGGCTGGATGGCTCGCCCTCGCGGGCCTACACAATGCTGGGCGACGGGGAGATTCAGGAAGGCCAAGTGTGGGAGGCCGCGATGTTTGCCTCGTTCCACAAGATCGACAACGTGGTCTGCATCGTCGACTTCAACAAGATCCAGTTGGACGGCTTCGTGAAGGACATCATGGATGTGGAGCCGCTCGCCGAGAAGTGGCGCGCGTTTGGCTGGCACGCAATTGAGCTGGACGGCCACGACATGGCTGCCGTGAACGCGGCCTACGACGAAGCGGCGGCGACGAAGGGGAAACCCACCGTCCTCGTGGCCAACACCGTAAAAGGCAAGGGTGTCAGCTTCATGGAGAACAATCCGAAGTATCACGGCGTGGCGCCCACGGCCGAGGAACTCGAAAAAGCGCTGGCGGAATTGGCGTAAGGAAAAAGGATCAACAGCATGGCAACCGGCACGAAATTCGAATTGAAAATGGGCGCGGCCACGCGCGAAGCGTTCGGCAAGGCGCTGGTGGAACTGGGTAAGGCGAACAAAGAAGTGGTGGTGTGCGACGCCGACCTGTCGAAGTCGACCATGACCACCTATTTCGCCAAGGAGTTTCCGGAACGCTTCGTTTCCTGCGGCATCGCGGAGGCGAACATGGTGGCGGTGGGCGCGGGGCTGGCGGCGTCGGGCAAGATCGCCTTCGTCTCCAGCTTTTCCGCGTTCCTGCTGAACAAGGGTTTCGAGCAGTTGCGCGTGACGGCGGCGTATCCGAACGTGAACCTGAAGGCCGTAGGCACGCACTCGGGCATCTCGATCGGCGAAGACGGCCCGTCGCAGATGTCCATCGAAGACCTCGCTCTCGCCTGTGCGCTGCCGGGCTTCGCCGTGTTCAGCCCGTGCGACGAAGTTTCCATGAAGGCCATCATTCATCTGGTGGCTGAGCATGTGGGCCCTGTGTTTGTGCGGGCGGCGCGGGCGAAGTCGCCGGTGATCTACGGAGCCGAGGCGAAGTTCACCGTCGGCGGCTCGTCGGAGTTGATCGCGGGCAAGGATGTGACGCTGATCTCGCACGGCCTCCTTGTAGCCGAAGCCATCCGCGCCGCGGAGGCGCTCGAAGCCGAAGGCGTATCGGCGCGGGTGATTGATATGTACTCGATCAAGCCGCTGGACCGCGCCGCCGTGGAACGGGCAGCGAAGGAGACGGGAGCGATTGTCGTTGCCGAAGAGCACCTGAGCGACAGCGGCTTGGGCGCGCGCGTGGCCCAGACGGCCGCCGAGACGGTGCCCTGCGTGATGGAGTTTGTTGGCGTGAACAACGTGTATGCCGAGTCAGGCGGCCCCGACGAGTTGCTGGACAAGTACGGTTTGCGCGCCGTAAACATTGCCGCCGCCGCGCGGACGGCCATCGCACGGAAAGGCGCCCGGTAACCGCGGGTTCATGTCCGGCAACCGGCTCTCACACTGGCTCGGCGCATTCGAGCGCGAACGCACGCGTGAACGCGGCGAGTTGGCCCGGCTGCTCCACGACGAGGCCGGAGGCAAACTGACGGCGGTGGGCATCGAACTGACGTTGCTGCGAATGGACGCCCCGCCGGCCCTTACGGAGCGCCTGGACGCGCTGGAACGGGCGCTGGAGGCAGCATTCACCAGCGTGCGCGCGGCCAGCCTGAACGTGGCGCCCGACCTGGCCGAGCGCATCAGCCTTGCCGAAGCCATGGCGCGTATGGCCGAAGCGGCGGGCCGCCGCTACAACGGCACGCTTGCGTTGAGCATCGATACAGAGTATCGTCCGGAAGCGGAGACGGCGCACGCCTTGCTTCGTATTTCCGAGTCGTTGCTCGGATATCTCACGACGGAGGCGGGCTCCACCGCGGTGGAGTTGGAAGTCGGAGCCGGTCCCACGATGCGAGTGAGTGCCAACACGGAAATTGACCGCGAGCAGGCAGTGGATTCCCTGGGACTCACCATGGCGCGGTACTGGGCGTCCAAAACAAATCTGCGATTTTTGTTTGGGAAGGCTTCCGGGGGCAGTACAATATTCGTTATCACTAGATGAGCCGAACGGAGGGGTTGGCGGAAGAAAGGCGGCATGCAAATGCCTTGTGACGTGCTGCTGGTGGAAGACCACCGCATTGTGCGCGACGGGGTTCGCACGATGCTCGAACGCGCAGCGGAGTTCCGGGTCGTTGGTGAAGTCGATACCGGAACCGAAGCCGTACAGTTTTGCCGGAAGCACCCTCCCGACGTTGTTGTCATGGACCTGTCGCTGCCCGATCTGA
>CAYUZM010000739.1:0-3817 GCA_964449665.1 uncultured Solibacteraceae bacterium | reverse complement strand
GGCGGCATTGGCCGATAGCGTCGCCAGCGCCAGCGCGCAGCTCACGCCTAACGTACGAAAAAGTTTCTTCACTTGTACTCTCCTTGGGATTGTTGCGAGGACGGCGATCTCCGGCTCTGTTCCTCTGCACCTAAACAGATTGCGCGCAACGGGCGGCAGGTTGAATTATTTGGCGCCCAGGTGCAGGGCGACGATTCCGAACGTCATGCGGTGGAAGCGCACGTCCTGAAATCCGCAGCGCCGCATGAGCAGCGCCAGGCTGTCGGCATCGGGAAATCTGCGCACGCTTTCGGGCAGATAGCGGTAGGCGTCCGCCGCGCCTTCGCCCGACAGCATCGCGCCGATCTTCGGCAGCACGCGTAGCGAGTAGAAGTCATACACGCCTCGGAAGGCGCGATTGGGCGGCGTGGAGAATTCGAGAATGGCCGCTGTGCCGCCCGGCTTCAACACGCGGTACATCTCGCGCAGTCCCTTCTCGTAGTTGGCAAGGTTGCGAAACCCGAAGGCCACCGTCAGCACATCGGCCGACGAAGAGGCGAGCGGAAGGTTCATCGCGTCGGCTTCAAACAGGGGCGTCGTGGCCGAGCGCGCCGCGGCTTTGCGCGCGGCCTCGATCAACATCGGATGGCAGAAATCGGAGCCATACACCGTGGCGCCGCGGCGCTTGGCCAGCGAGAGCATCAGGTCGCCGCTGCCGCAACACAGGTCTACCACCACCGCGCCCGGCGCCGTGATGCGAGGCGACAACCGCTTCACCGTGCGCGCGCGCCACAGCTTGTCCATGTTGCCCGAAAGCACGTGGTTCAACAGGTCGTAGCGCGGCGCAACGCCGTCGAACATGCGCCGCACCCAGCGGCCCACCTGCTGTTCGCCCTCGACGCCGTGCGGGCGCGAGCCTTCCGATGGATGCGAACTCTCCGGCAGGCGCGAAACTTCCGATGAGCGCGAACCCTCCCGCAGGCGCGAACCCTCCGGCGTGGCCCCGCGCTCCGGCGGGTCCCCATTCTCCGGCCTCGTATGAATCGCCTCGCTCACGCCGTCGCCAACTCCCGCAGAGCAAGCTCGGTGGCTTCGCGGATAACCGGCTCCTCAATCCCCGAGCGCACCACCACGCTGCCGATGCTTTCGGCCAGCACAAAGTGCACGCGGCCCTGAATCGTTTTCTTGTCGCTTCCGAGCCGCGCCACCAGCGACTCGGCCGTCACGCCGTCGAGCGCGGGAAGCGCGCCGTAGGCATCGATGGCGTCGTTCATCACCTTGGCGTCCGCCTCACTGCACGTGCCCACCAGCCGGCCCAGATGGCTCACCGCGCGCATCCCAAACGCCACCGCCTCGCCATGCAGCAGGCGTTTGTACTGCGTCTCGGCCTCCAGCGCGTGGCCGATCGTGTGGCCGTAGTTCAGAATGCGGCGCAAGCCGCCTTCCTTCTCATCCGCCGATACCACCTCGGCCTTGATGCGCACACTTTCGGCGATGATCTCTTCCACCACGGCGGCGTCCATCGCCAGCACTTTGGCCGCATCGGCCGACATCCGCTCAAACAGCTTTGGGCTGCGAATGATGCCGCACTTCAGCACTTCATAAAGCCCGGCACGGTACTCGCGCGCGGGCAGCGTGGCGATCACGTCCGGGTCGATCAGCACCGCCAGCGGCTGGTGAAACGCCCCGATCAGATTCTTGCCGCCCACAAGGTTCGCGCCCGTCTTGCCGCCTACGCCCGCGTCCACCTGCGCCAGCAGCGTCGTCGGCACTTGAATCAGCGAAATGCCGCGCATAAAGATGGCGGCGAGAAATCCGCCCAGGTCGCCCACGATGCCGCCGCCGAAGGCGATCACTAGGCTCGTGCGGTCGGCTCCGGCGCTCACCATCTGCTCGGCCAGCTCTTCCACCGAGGCCATCCGCTTGCGCTCTTCGCCGCCGGGAAAGAATAAGACATCAAACGACTTGGAGCCCAGCGCGGCCTTCATCCGCTCGCCGTGCAGGTCCCATACATCGCGCGTGGTGACGACGAAGAGCTTCCCCGCTTTGGCGGGCAAATGCTCGGAGAGAGCGGCCACGGCTCCCCGCGAAACGTTCACGGGATAACGTTCCCGCGGCGTCTCGACAACAAAGGTAGGCATACTCTCGTTGTACCATTAGGACATCACGCCGCCGACCGAAGTTTCACTCCATACAGACTTCCTGGTTGTGGGCGCGGGCGTGGCCGGATTACGCGCCGCCATCGAACTCGCCCCTGCCGGAGGCGTGCTCGTATTGGCGAAAGACAGCCTGCACGAATCTTCTTCCGAATATGCCCAGGGAGGAATCGCCGCCGCGCTCAGCGACGACGACGAAGTTTCCCTGCACGAACAGGACACGCTCAAGGCCGGCGACGGCCTCTGCGATCCGCTCGCCGTCCGCACGCTCGTCGAAGAAGGCCCGCGCGTCATCGAAGAGCTGATCGCCTGGGGCGCCGAGTTTGACCGCGACGGCTCCAAGCTCCTGTTTGCCCGCGAAGGCGCGCACTCGCGCAGCCGCGTGCTGCACGCCCATGGCGATTCCACAGGCCGCGAAATTTCCCGCACGCTCTATCACAAGGCCGCCTCGCTGCCCAACGTGCAGATCCGCAGTTTTTCGGCGATCACCGATCTGCTCACCGACGGCGAATCCATCTGCGGCGCCGTGGCGTTTGAAGAGAAGACGGGCCGCCACATCGTCATCCATGCGCGCGCCGTGCTGCTGGCCACCGGCGGACTGGGCCGCGTCTATCGCGTCACCACCAATCCCGACGTCGCCACCGGCGATGGCGTCGCCATGGCCTACCGCATCGGCGCCGAGATCAGCGACCTCGAATTCGTCCAGTTCCATCCCACCGCGCTGCATGTGGAAGGCGCGCCGTCGTTCTTATTGAGCGAGGCTCTGCGCGGCGAAGGCGCGGTGCTGCGCAACGCAGGCCGCGAGCGCTTCATGGAGGCTTACCACCCCATGGCCGAGCTCGCTCCGCGCGATGTCGTCAGCCGCGGCATCGTGGCCGAACTGCGCCGCACCGGCGAACCGCACGTCTTTCTCGACCTCAGCCACCGCGAGCCCGGCTTCGTCGCCAAACGCTTTCCCCGCATCTACGAAACCTGCCTCCGCTACGGCATCAACCTCGAACGCCAGCCCGCGCCCGTCTTGCCCGCCGTGCATTACGCCATGGGCGGCGTGCGCACGGATCTCTCCGGCTTGACGACGCGCCCGCGCCTTTACGCGGCCGGGGAAGCGGCGTGCACGGGTGTCCACGGAGCCAACCGCCTCGCCAGCAACTCGCTGCTCGAAGGCATCGTCTTCGGCGCGCGCGCCGGGCGCGCCATGCTCGAACTCGCCGCCGCGCCCTTCCTTTCCCCGCAGCCGCACGGAGCGCTCTCCGTTCCCCAGATCAGCGAAGCCGACCTGCGCGAGCTCACCTGGCACAACTGCGGCATCGTCCGCACCGGCTCGGAGATGCAAAGCGCCATCCGGCGGCTTGACCGCCTGTCCATGGTTCCGGTCGCCTCGCCCTCCCGCGCGGGCTATGAGCTGCGCAACCTGCACACCGTCGCGCAAATCATCGCCCGTTGCGCCCTGGCCCGCCAGGAAAGCCGCGGCGGCCACTACCGCAGCGACTTCCCCCAGCCCAAGCCGGAATTCCAGTTCCATTCCTCCATCACCAAGGACAGCCCGAATGTCTCGTTCCGATAACCAGCGCGCCACTGCCATCTACGCGCCTACGTTCGCGTTCCTTCTCTTTGCCGCTTTGGAGATCGCTCAGGTTCCGCCGTCCACCGCTCTCTGGGCCGCGCCCGCGATTCTGTTCTCG
>CAYUZM010000738.1:0-3818 GCA_964449665.1 uncultured Solibacteraceae bacterium | reverse complement strand
GGTGGAGCGCGGCGAACGCCGCATACCGGTGCAATATGCCAAGCGCATGGTGGGACGGCGGATGATGGGTGGGCAGTCGACGCACCTTCCGTTGAAGGTAAACGCGGGCGGCGTGATCCCGGTGATCTTCGCCTCGTCGCTGCTGGCGATTCCGCAGAGCTTTGTCGGCCTGGAAGTGGTGCGCAATTCCGCCTGGCTGCGCGGCATGCTGACCTCGATCAGCCACTCGCAGCCCCTCTATTTCCTGATCTACACGGCCGGCATCATCTTCTTCTGCTTCTTCTACATTTCGATCATCTTCAACCCGAACGAAGCGGCGGACAATATGCGCAAGTACGGCGGGTTCATCCCGGGCATCCGTCCGGGACGAAACACGGCCGACTACATGAATAAGATCCTGACCCGCATTACGATGGTCGGCGGTCTTTATCTGGCGCTGCTGTCGATCATTCCCGAAATTATGATCTCGGGCGTGAAGTTGCAGACCTTGCCGCTGGTAGGCACGTTCATCGACAACTACTTCCCGCGGTGGCTGCTGGACGGCCTTGGGGTGAGTTTCTATTTCGGCGGCACGTCGCTGCTGATTGTGGTGGGCGTGGCGATGGACACGGTGAACCAGATTGAGGCGCAGCTCATCATGCGCCACTACGAAGGCTTTACGCCGCGGGCGGGCCGCATCCGGGGCCGCCGCAGCGCTTTTTAAGTTGTTGTACAGTATAAGATAGAGGAATTTGCCCCGCTGTGCATGATCAAAAACGCATGATCATCCGAAAAACTCCCGCCGAATTGGAAAAGATGCGGGCCAGCGGGTTGCTCGTCCATCAGATTCTGACCGAGCTTTCAACGATGGTCGTTGAGGGTATTTCGACGATGGATCTCGAGGTGGCCGCCGAGAAGATGATTCGCGATGCCGGCGCGCGGCCAGCCTTCAAAGGCTACTATGTGCCCGCCGTCGGGCAGCGTTTCGGGTTTGTCCTCTGCACGAGCGTGAACGATGAGATTGTCCATGGCCTTCCGTCGGCGAAGGTGCAGTTAAAGAAGGGCGACATTGTTTCGATCGACACGGGCGTGGAGTTGAACGGCTGGTTTGGCGATTCGGCCACGACCGTTCCCGTGGGAGACCCGGAGCCGCAAGTGAAGCGTCTGCTCGATGTCACGAAGGCATCTTTGGAGCGCGCGATTGAGCAGGTGAGGCCGGGCAACCGGTTGTTCGATATCTGCGCCGCGGTGGAGAATCACGTCAAAGCGAACGGGTTTTCGATCGTGAAGGAGTATGTGGGACACGGCATCGGCACTCAGTTGCACGAGGAGCCGCAGATTCCCAACTACGTGGACCGCCGGAACGACAATCCACGGCTCAAAGAAGGCATGGTCTTCGCGATTGAGCCGATGGTGAATGCCGGTGGCCCCGACAGTAAGTTGAAGCCCGACCGCTGGACGGCGGTGGCGAAGGACGGGTCGTATTCGGCTCACTTCGAACACTGTGTGGCGGTGACGGCGGATGGTCCGTGGGTTCTGACGAGGCCGTAAGCCCGCAAGGGCCGGACGCCGGAAAGAACACGGAGGCGGTGGTAGCTGAAGTTCTCGCCGAGCTTCCCCAGGCCAAATGGCGTGTGCGGTTAAACGACCGCCGCGAAATTCTGGCGCACGCGGGAGCGGCAAGCGCGGTCAATTTCGTCCGGCTCCGGCCGGGTGATCGCGTGGAAGTGGTTCTCTCGCCCCATGATCCGGGGCGTGGGCGGATCACGAAGATATTGGCGGCCGGCGATTGACGGCCTGGCGATGGAAGGTCCGCCACGGGCGGCCAACCATAAAGAAGGAAAGGTGAGCCCAATGAAGGTTCGCGCATCGGTAAAGAAGATTTGTGAGAAGTGCAAGCTGCTGAACCGCCATGGCGTCGTTCGGGTGATCTGTGCAAACCCGAAGCACAAGCAGCGTCAAGGATAAGGAAGAGGACTACACACTATGGCGCGTATTGCAGGCGTGGATCTGCCGCCCCGGAAGCGGGCGGAAATCGGACTGACCTACATTTATGGCGTGGGGCGCACCCGCGCCAAGTCGATCCTCCACCGTGTGGGTGTGAGCGCCGACAAAAAGATCGCCGATTTGACCGAGGAAGAGGTGAACAACATCCGCCTCCTGCTCGAAGAAGAGGGTTCGATCGAAGGCGATCTGCGGAAGGAGTTGACGCTCAATGTCCGCCGCCTGATCGAAATGGGATCGTATCGCGGCTTGCGTCACCGCCGCGGCTTGCCCACGCGTGGACAGCGTACGCACACCAATTCCCGTACCCGCAAGGGACCGCGGCGCGGTACGGTGGCCAACAAGAAGAAAGCCGGCAAGTAGGAGGCTCCGCCTCCCCTCCCTCGTTCCCGCCCGTTGCGGGACATGGGAAGCCGGGCAGTCCAGGCGCTCGCGGTTGGTGCGCCGTGAAGAGATACAGAGGAATGAATGGCTAAGGCACAAGCGAAGGGCGCCGCCAAAGGCGGCAAGAAGAAGCAGTTTAAGAAGCGCGAAAAGAAGAACGTACCCACAGGTGTGGTGTTCGTTCAGGCTTCGTTTAACAACACGATTGTCACGATCACCGACCAGACGGGCAACGTTTTGTCATGGTCGAGCGCCGGATCGCTCGGCTTCCGCGGTTCCCGCAAGGGGACCCCATTTGCCGCTCAGCAGGCGGCTTTCACGGCCGCCAGCAAGTCGAAGGAATTCGGACTGCGGTCGGTGGTTGTTTTTGTGAGTGGTCCCGGCGCCGGCCGTGAATCGGCTGTCCGCGCGCTGGCCACGGTGGGAATCGAAGTGCGGTGCATCACCGACGTGACGCCGATTCCGCACAACGGCTGCCGTCCGCCCAAGAAGCGGCGCGTCTAGCATCATCCCGGCTCCGCAAGGAGCCCCGGTTAAGAAGGACGAAGGGCGGAGAGCTCGCCTGTAAACTTCACCAGCCGGCAGGGCCCCTGATATCGGCCGTGCCGTGAACAGGTTTTAGGAGAGAAGAAGAAGTGGCTCGATACATTGGCCCGGTATGCCGCCTGTGCAGGCGCGAGGGCATGAAACTGTTCCTTAAAGGGGAACGCTGCTACACGGAGAAGTGCGCGATCGAAAAGCGCAACTTCATTCCCGGCCAGCATGGCAAGGACCGCAAGCAGAAGATTGTCGGCTATGGCCTGCAGTTGCGCGAAAAGCAGAAGACGCGCCGCGTGTACGGCATGCTGGAAACGCAGTTCCGCAACACGTTCGAAAAGGCGAGCAAGATGGACGGCATCACCGGCCACAACCTGCTCTTCCTGCTGGAGCGCCGTTTGGACAACGTCGTGTTCCGAATGGGTTTCGGCACCTCGCGGCCGCAGAGCCGCCAGATTGTCCGTCACGGCCACATTGCCGTCAACGGGCGCAAGGTCAACATTCCCTCGTTCGTCGTCAAGCCGGGCGACGTCGTCGAAGTGCGCGAGGGCAGCAAGAACAACGCGGCCATCCTGTCCGCCCGCGACGCCACGGCCCACCAACCCAGCCCCAACTGGCTGGAAGTGGACCGCGATGCATTAAAGGCGAAGGTACTCGGTCATCCCAAGCGCGAAGAGCTGGTGCAAATCCAGATCAACGACCAGATGATCGTCGAGTTGTACTCGAAGTAACCTCGGCCCGCGGCTTCCGCCGCCGCGGGACGCCTAGAGCGGGAAGCCCCATCATAAGGAGAAAAGCATGTTCAAGGGTTTTCAGAAGCCGAAGCGGCTGGTGGCCAACACTGAGACGCTCAACGAGCGTTACGGCATGTTCTGGGCCCAGCCCTTCGAACGTGGCTTCGGTACCACCATCGG
>CAYUZM010000737.1:0-3823 GCA_964449665.1 uncultured Solibacteraceae bacterium | reverse complement strand
AACATATAAACCACCCCGCCCAGCATGTCGCCGATCCGAATTGCCGGGGCCGCGGGCGCCGCAACTTCTTTGTACGTGCCGTCCACGTTCTTGGAAAACGTACTCAGCCTCACAAGCCCGCCCCCGTTGCCGCTCGTGTGGCACTCCACGCAGCTCTGTTTCGCCGCCGCCACCGGCCGCGCGTGCAGCGTCCAACCGTTGAGATGGGCCGTGTGCGACTCCGCGCCCGCCTCAAAGCGGCGCATCGCCTCCGCCGCAATCGGGTAGACCTCGGCCCACGCCGGAAGTTCTGTGCGCGGCGTGTTCTCGCTCAGCACGCCAGGGCCCTTGAGCGCCCGATGCATAAGGTCGTCCGGCGATGCCGTCTTGATCGCGGAACCAAAAACATACAGCCCGGTCTGATAACCCTCGCTCGACCACCGCGCGACAATCTCCGCCTCCGCCGCATTCTCAGGCTTGAAGTCCACCTTCGCCCCAACCGGCGCCCGGAAGTGCCGGCCCAGCGTCGACCACGTGACAATCCGGCTCATGCCAAAGCCTTTGCCGTCCGAAAAGCGCCGGAGCATCTGCGAATGGAACTCGTCGACATTGGGCAACGAGGTGGCTTCCGGCCAGCGGGCGGCAAGAAGCAACAGGAGCGCGACTGGAATCATGGGACAGCCTCCGCGAATGCAGACGTGCGCGGGGCCAATTGGTGTCAGGAAATCTGACCTGAGAGCGGCAGCCTGAGGAGTGCTTCACATCCCTGCGTACCGGTACGGTTCTCCAGCGTGAGCGTGCCCCCATGGGCTTCGGCGATCTGGCGCGAGAGCACCAGTCCGATGCCTGACCCATGCGGCTTCGTCGTAAAGAACGGCACGAACAGATTGGCGGGATTCGCCACTCCAGGCCCGGCATCGCGGATCAGAATGTCGAGCGTATCCGGCGCAATGGTCCAGTAAACCTCCACCGCCGTTCCCTGTTCCACAGACGCCTCGGCGGCGTTGCGCAGCAGGTTGATGAGCAACTGGCCCAGTTGATCGGCGTCGGCTTGCACCTCCACCGGCGGGCCGGGAATGATGCGCACCGGCACGCGAGTCTCCAGCGCCGCTGCGCGCGTGATGACCTCCTCAATCGGGACGGCCGCCTTGCTCGGCTGCGGCAGCCGCGCCAGCCGCGCATAGGCATCGAGAAAGCGCGAGAGCGATTCGGCGCGGTTCTCGATCACGGCCAGGCCCGACGTGGCGTCGGCGCGCCAATCGCCGGGCAGCGGGTCGGCCCCAAGCAACGCCCGCGTGCTGCCCGCCAGCGATTTGATCGGCGCCAGCGAATTGTTCAACTCGTGGCCCAGCACGCGCACCAGCCGCTTCCAGGCTTGCAGCTCTTCTTCGCGCAGGCTGCGCGTCACGTCGGCGATCACCAGCAGCCGGTGCGCCACGCCGCGTTCGCGAAACGTGCGCGTCCGCGCCACCCAGCGGCCCGAGGCGCCCGGAAACGTCCGCTGAATGGTCTGCTCGGTTTCCGACGCCAGCGGCTCCTCCAGCCCAAGCGCTTCGGCCGTGCGTCCCAGCAGCCGCTCGGCGGGCTGCGCCAGCAGCCGTTCCGCCGCGCGGTTCACCAGCCGCAGGCGCTGCTCGCGGTCGAACGTAAAGATGGCGACGTCGATCTCGGCCACCACCGCGCGCAGCAGCGCCGAGGCCTCCATTGCCCCCAGCCGCTTCTCGCGCAGAATCTCGCCCAGCGTGTTCACCTCGTGGATCACCTCGCCCAGCACGTCGCCCGAGCGCGTCCGCCGCGCGCGCATCGAGTAGTCTTCCTCGCGCACAGCTTCCAGGATGTTCGCCAGCGTCTGCAGCGGGCGCACCAGGCGCTCACGCAGCGCCACGGCGCAAGCGACGCTGAAGCCCCCGGTGATGATCGTGAGCGTCCACTTCGTGCGCGGCTCGTAAGGCGAGAGCCAGAGCAGCACAAGGCCCAGTACGGCGAACGGCGCAACGCCAAGGAAGTAGAGCAGTGTGAGCCGCGCCTGCAGCGTAAGACGCGGTTTGGGAATGGGCGGGCTTTCGCTCATAGCCCGTAGCGTTCCATGCGTCGATAGAGCGCGGCCCGGCTCAGGCCAAGCGCCCGCGCCGCATGGCTGACGTTGTTGTCGTGGCGCGCGAGAGCCTTTTGCACCAGCAGCCGCTCGACGTCTTCCAGGCTCATCTCGTCGTAATGCGCGGGGCCGTCGGCGCGGCTCGCTTTGAGAGCCAAATCCGCCACGCGGATCAGCGGCCCGGTGCACATCAGCACGGAGCGCTCAATCGAGTGGTCCAGCTCGCGCACGTTGCCCGGCCAGTGATGGGCCAGCAGTGCCTGCATCGCCTGCGGTTCGAAGCCGCGAATCTCCTTCCGGTAGCGCGCGTTGTGTTGCGCCAGGAAGTGAGCGGCCAGCGCGGGAATCTCGTCGCGCCGCTCGCGGATGGGCGGTACGTTGATCTCCACCGTGTTCAACCGGAACAGCAGGTCTTCGCGGAAACGGCCCGCCGCCGCTTCGGCCCGCAGGTCGGCGTTGGTCGCGCACAGAATGCGCGCGTTCACGCGAAGCGTGCGCGACGAACCCACGCGTTCGAACTCGCCGGTTTCAATCACACGCAGCAGCCGTGCCTGCTGCGCCAGGCTGATGTTGGCGATCTCGTCGAGAAACAACGTGCCCCCGTCGGCCATTTCGAAGCGGCCCGTGCGGTCCGTGCGGGCATCCGTGAACGCGCCCTTTACATGGCCGAACAGCTCGCTCTCAAACAGGCTTTCCGTCAGGCCCCCGGTATTCACCGTCACGAAGGCCCGCGCCGAGCGCGGCGAATGCTCGTGCAGGCTGCGCGCGGCCACACCTTTGCCGACGCCCGATTCCCCCGTAATCAATACGCTCGCGTCCGCCGGTCCCACGCGAGCAATCATGTCAAGCACCGGCTGCATCGCGCGTGAAGACGAAACCAGCGTCGAGGACGCCTCGCCGCGCAACATGCGGTTCTCCGCCTCCAGGCGCTCGCCGCGTCGAAGCGCGCGCGAAAGCTCCACCTGCGTCCGCAACGTCGCCAGCAGCCTCGCGTTGTCCCACGGCTTCTGCACGAAATCCCGCGCGCCGTGGCGCATCGCCTCAACGGCCAGATCGATCGAGCCCCACGCGGTCATCACGATGACGGGAACGCCCGCCGCGCTTTCGACGAGGCGCGCGAGAAGGTCGAGGCCTTCCGCGCCCGAAGTCGTATCGCGGGCGTAGTTAAGATCAATCAGCGCCGCGTCGAACTCCTCGCCCTGGACGGCCGCCAGCGCGGCGGCGGGCGAAGTCGCCGTGTGGACGAAGTAGCCCTCCGGTTTCAGCAGAAGCCGCAGTGCTTCGAGAACGTCGGGCTGGTCGTCGGCCACCAGAATGCGGGTAGCAGTGGCGGTCGGCATCACTCATAGCGTAACGAAGTGGCCGGGCCCGCGCGGATAATCCAGCGCGCCGGAAGCCAGCAGGCGGCCACCACCGTCGCGGCCAGTACCGCCGCGACCGCGGCGTAGGTCGTTGCATCGTGCGGCTGAATGCCGAATAGAAAGCTCCCAAGGAACGCCGACGTGAACCACGCAAGGCCAAGCCCGAGCGGCAGGCCCAGGTAAAGGAAGCGTAGGCCGTCGCGTACGGTCGCGCCCGCCAGCGATTCCGGTGTCGCGCCCAGCGCCATGCGCAGGCCCAGTTCGCGCGTGCGGCGGCGCAGTTGGAACGCCACCACGCCATAGAGCCCCCACGTCGTGGACCTGAACACCACCCTCCCCCACACCGGCCCCCCCCCCGCCCCCGCCCCTTCCCGCGCACCCCGCCGCC
>CAYUZM010000736.1:0-3829 GCA_964449665.1 uncultured Solibacteraceae bacterium | reverse complement strand
GTCGAAGGCAAACGGGCCTAACGCAACCCCTCGACGAACCGCATCAGATTCGGGTCGGTCCAGGTGGTGCCGCCGATGATCTTCTGCACCACTTTTCCTTCCCGGTTGATCACGTAGGTTTCCGGGTAGACATAGGTGCCGAACAGGTCACTGACCTTCGCCTCAGGGTCGCGCGCCGTCAGAAACGTGACGCCAAAGCGGCGGATGAAGTTGTCATAGTTCTTCTGCGACTTATCCACCGAGATCCCAAACACGACCACGCCCTTGTCGCGATACTGATTGGCGAAGGCCACCATTGACGGCGTCTCTTCCACGCACGGCGGGCACCCCGTGGCCCAGAAGTTGACGATCAGGACCTTGCCGCCAAACTCAGTGGGCGTCACGGTCAGGCCGTTGTCAGCGCGCATGGAAAAGTGCGGCGCCTGGTCGCCCGCCCGTACCACGCGGTCGCGCATCGAATCGGCCACTGCCGCCGTCAATGCGATCAAAGCAAAGGCCAGCAGGCCGTGGAGCAGGCGATCATTCTTTCCGTTGGGCATGGACGTTATCATTTTAACTGGAATCGATTCACGAATTCCGTCATCTAAAAAGTCTAGTTCCATGCTGATCACCCGGAAAGCGGAATTTTCCGCCTCACACTTCACCGCCCGCGCCGATTGGACCGCCGAACGAAACGCGGAAGTCTACGGCGAATCGGCCAACGAGCATGGCCATGGGCACAACTATCAGTTGGAAGTCACCTTAAGCGGAGAACCCGATCCGGTGACGGGCATGGTGCTCGACCTCAAAGAACTGAAACAGATCCTGGAGCGCGAGGTCATTGTGCCGTTTGACCACCGGCACCTGAACCACGAAGTGCCGCCCTTTGACCGCATCGTGCCCACCACGGAAAATGTGGCGCGTGAGATCTGGCGGCGCCTTGCGCCACACTTTGACGCAGCGACCGGCGTGCGCCTGCACAACGTACGGCTTTGGGAAACCGACGATCTCTATGTGGACTACGCGGGGGAGCAGGCATGATCCGCCTGACCAGGCGCTACCGCTTTTCGGCGTCGCACCGGCTTCACGCGCCCGCGCTGAGTGAAGAGGAAAACCTGGAGATTTACGGGAAGTGCAACTACCCTCACGGGCATGGACACGACTTCGTGCTGGAGGTTCGCGTGAGGGGTGAAGTGGACGCAGCCACCGGACTTGTGGTGGACCAACGCAAGCTCGATACGCTCGTGCAATCCGCCGTCTTGAGCGACTTTCACATGAAGTATCTGAATACGCAAGTGCCTGCCTTCGCGCACCTGGTTCCGACGTCTGAGAATGTGGCCGTCGAAGCCCGCCGCCGGCTCTGCGGCGCCTGGCAGGAAACCTTCGGCGCCCGCGGACCGGCGCTCGAAGCCGTACGTGTTCTTGAAACCAGGAAGAACGCATTTGAATCTTAAGGGCATATATGAAGAAGAACGCCGCCGTAAAAGTGATGAGTCCCCAGCGCGAGCGCGGCTCGATCGCCGAGTCCATGGAAAGCGTGCTCAAGAATTTGGGCGAGAATCCCGAGCGCGAGGGCTTGCTGCGGACGCCGGAACGCAGCGAGAAAGCCCTTCGCTTTCTGTTGAGCGGCTACAACCAGAGCATGGGCGACATCGTCAACGGCGCGCTGTTTCATGTGAAGACAGACGAGATGGTGATCGTGAAGGATATCGAGTTCTACAGTCTTTGCGAACATCACATGCTTCCGTTCTTCGGCAAGATGCACGTTGCGTACTTGCCGAACAACCGCGTCATCGGTTTGAGCAAGATTCCCCGCATCGTGGATATGTTCGCGCGCCGTCTGCAAGTGCAGGAACGCCTGACGCAGGAGGTGGCCGACGCGATCGAGGAGATCTGCGAGCCACGCGGCGTGGGCGTCATCTGTGAAGCCCGCCACTTCTGCATGATGATGCGCGGTGTGGAAAAACAAAACAGTTCCACCACCACCAGCGCGATGCGAGGCGCCTTCAAACGAGGACGGGAAACGCGACAGGAGTTTCTGAGCCTCGTGCAGAAGAATCTCTCCTGATTCGCGGGTGCGGAGCGGAGCGCCACGCGCCTTCGCTACAACCGCCCGCCTTCGCTACAGCCACACGCCTTCGCTACAGCCACACGCCTTCGCTACAATAGGAAAAATGCTCTCCAACCTTCGTGAATTCGAGGCGGGGCCCGATCCGTTTGGCCGCACCTGGAAAGTGTCCTTCGTCTGGCTGCAGACCGGGATCTCCATTCGCCATGCCGACACGGTCGACGTCAAGTATGTCGTCAACGACGGCTCCTACAGCGACGAAAAGGTGATCGCGCTGCCGCACCCGCTCATGCTGGAAGCGGCGGCCAAAGCCGGTGTTCCGCTCAGCGACCTGCTTTGCATGCGCGTCGCCGGCAGCCATCTGTCGCATATGGTCGAGACGGGCGAAGACCTGGAGAAGCCGCTGGTAACGATGCAGGCCGCCGATCTCGATCGCGCGTTCTCTGCCATCGTTGCGCCCGCCGCTCATTGAGGAATCAGGATCGAGGAAACGCTGTCATGGAAATGATGCGAAAGACATTGCGGCCGCCACTCAAGCGTGCTGCCGAAGGCGCGCCCGAGCGCAAACCGCCCGCCGAGAAGCCAAAGGCCGGGCCGAACGAACACACCAATGCGGAGAATTTCTACTACGCCAAGCAAATCCAGCAGAAGACGCCGATGGTCGTTTTGCTGAAAGGTGGAGAAGAGATTCGCGGCCACATTGAGTGGTACGACAAGTACGCCATCCGCGTCGCGCGGGAAGAACAGCCGGCCGTCATGATCTACAAGGCTGGCATCCGGATGATGTACAAGGACGAGAAATAGCCCACCCCAAGCCCGCCTAAGACGATCGCCGCCGCGCGAGCCGGTACTGCCGGCGTTCTCCGGCATGGTCAAACCTGCGCCTCTCGTCGTCCGACTCAGGTACGACGGGCGTCAGGGTCACTTTGGATCCATCCGGTGAGATGGCCACGAAGGTGAGATAAGCGGAGCTGACGTGCTGTACGTCACCGGTGACCAGGTCCTCCACCACCACCTTCACGCCGATCTCCATCGACGTGCGGAAGACGCGATTCACCGCCGATTTCAGGATCACCAACTGGCCGATCTTTACCGGGCGGAGGAACGTCAAAGAGTCGATGGAAGCGGTAACGACGGCGCAGCGTGCATGCCGCGCCGCCGAAATGGAGGCAGCCAGATCGACCCATTGCATCAGCTTGCCGCCGAAGAGCGTTCCTAGCGGATTGGCGTCGTTGGGAAGCGCAATTTCTGCGTACTCGAAGTAGGAGTCGCGCACCGGACGGCCGTCAGTCACGCTTTCAGGATAGCGGAGCCGGGCCTACTTCCTGAGCGAATAGTTCACCGTGATATCAGTGATCACTTCCACCGGTTGCCCGTTGAGCAGCGTCGTTTCGTACTTCCACTGCCGCACGGCCTCCATCGCCGCCTCGGCCAGTTCGTGGTCGGCGGAGGTATTGAGCAGATCGAGTTTGCTCACCGAGCCGTCGACCAGAATGACGGCCCGCAGCAGCACAGGCCCTTCGGCGTTCCTGGCCTTGGCCGTGTCCGGGTAGACGGGACGCACCATCTTTACGAGCTTCGCTGCTTGCACGTTCCCGCCGATGCGAATCCGGGCCGGTGAGCCCTGGCTTGCGGGAGCGGGCGCGGGGGAAACGCGGTCGCCTACGACCTCGATCATCTCCTGCAGTTGGCCCAGGCGAAGCACGGCGTGCAAGGTCGCGGGATTGCCGGCTCGCAGCGGATTCGCGTCTCGATCTTGGCGTGTTCGAAACGCTGGCGGAC
>CAYUZM010000735.1:0-3835 GCA_964449665.1 uncultured Solibacteraceae bacterium | reverse complement strand
CGCTTGCCCGCGCCAGCAGCAGGTTCGCGAGATTCGCGCAGGCGATCAACAGCACCAGGGCAGCCGTCGCCAACAGAATCCACAACGGGTTCCCGTATCGTTGGCGCAATCCGGTTACGCCGCCGCTCGCCGATACGGCTTCCAGTTTGTTCGACAGGTACTTCTTGACGGCGTCGGGCCGGTAGTTGGGCGGAACGCTTTCCCGGAACACTCCCGGCGAAAGGTCGCGCATGTGCGCGGAGGCGCGCTCCACCGTCCAGCCCGGCTTCAGTCGGCCGATGATGGTCAGCCACCAGGCGTGCCGCATTGTCATTCTTCCCTTGCGCCCACTCTCTATCAAACCGTCGGCGCACAGGGGAAGCATCACGTCGAAGCGGCGTGCAGGTTCGGCGCCGGTGAAGCCACGCGGCATTACGCCCGCTACGGGGAACGTCACTCCATCGAGATACACCGGGCGGCTCAAGATATTCACATCGCCGCCAAACTCACGCTGCCAGAAGTCATAGCTCAGTACAACGCTCGCGCCCGGACACTCGGTGCGATCCTCTTCGGGGGTAAACGTCCGGCCCAGAAGCGGCGTCACCCCCAGAACCTTCACGTAGCTGGCGGTTGCAAACAAGCCCTCGGCGTAACGCGACTCGCCACCGCGGCTCAGGTTAAATTGCGAAGTGCCGAATGCCATCACGTCCTGGAATGCCTTCTGGCGGTTGCGAATCTGTTCAAATTGCGCATAGGTATAGGCGGTGTTGCGTGCGGTGTACCAGCCGGAGCGATAGAATTCCTTCGCGTTCTCCACCGCCACCAACTCCTCCGGATGGCTCACCGGCAAACTCCGCAACCGGATCATGTCGATCAACTGAAAAATCGCCGAGTTCGCGCCAATCCCCAACGCCAGCGACAACACCGCCACCGCCGTGAAGCCCGGCGCCATGCGCAACTGCCGCGCCCCGTAGCGCAGGTTCTTCAACAACGTGTCCAGTCCCAGTGCAATGTCCATATCGCGTGTCTTCTCTCTCTGTGCGGTGAAATTTCCAAAGCGCCGCAGGGCCTCGCGCCGCGCTTCTGCTTCCGTCATGCCCTGCGCGATGAGTTCGTCGGTGCGCTCGGCAATGTGGAACGCCAACTCGTCGTCGAGCTGCGCGTCCTGCTTCGCGGCGCGAAACGCGGCGGAGATTCGTGTCAACCAGGACATCGGTTCGCTCCTTCAGCTATAACGAAGAACGCGCGCCACGCCCCGCGTCAGCCGCTGCCAGTTGGCGCGTTCAGTGGCCAATTGCTCCGACCCGCGCGCCGTGATCGCGTAAAACTTCGCCTTGCGCCCGCTCGCCGCCATCCGCCACGAGGCCTCCAGCCACCCCTCCTGCTCCATGCGGTGCAGCGCCGGATACAGCGAGCCTTCCTCGACGCGCAACAAATCGGAGGAAACGGTCTGAATGTGGCCGCACAGCCCATAGCCGTGCATCGCCCCCCGCGCCTCCAGCGCCCGCAGCACCAGCAGCGTCAACGTGCCTTGCAAAATGTCGTTCTTCGTTTTTCCCATACGGGGTCCATCGCCCTTTCCGTGGGTCAAAACCACGCACCCGGGCCGGGCCCCACACCCGCACAACCGCGCCTGGCAACCGCACAATCGCGCCAGGCAATCGCACGACCGCACCAGGCACCCGCACAACGGCACCAAGTTCACGCACGACTCGGCCAAGCCCGTCGTTCGATGCCTAGCTATTTAGGGGTAGTATGGACTCCCCGGCCGCCCCTGTCAAGCGCGAATTCGCACCCGCGCCGCCGCCGTTCGCCGCCGCCCCGCCGTCATCCCCTCGCCGCCGACCCGTCACTCCCCTTCATAGGGAAACCGCCGCACCGCCCGCATGCAATCCGACAACGCCTGCAACAGCGTCCCGCCCCAACCCACCGGCGTGAACGCCATTGTCTTCTGGTTCGTCTGCTTGTCGGCCTGCGCAAAAAACTTCATCGCCGGATCGGTCGCCTTCACAAACTCCTTTACCGTAATGACGAACTCCACCTCCCTCCCGTCCCTCTTCTGGACCATGGAAAAGTAATGGAGCTGAGCGAATTGTTCTTCCGGCTCCGCGTGTGCAAATTGCCATTCCGCCAAATTGGGCCTCCCCGCAAAGGACTAAAAGGTCGCAGTATAACGCACCGCCCCACACGCCATGAGCCAATCCGCCTCACTGGCCGCGCGTATCTGGGTGTATACCTATGTCACTCAAATTCGCCCTCGCCCCGATCGTGCTGGCCGCCGCCGCGCTCATTCCGGAAACCGTCCACGCCCAGCAGTTCGCGCCGCCTGAAGAGTTTCCCATCTCGGGCTCCTGCGCCGTCTCGCTCGGCACCAACGTCTTCCGCCGCGAAAATTGCACCCTCAGCAACGGCGAGGCCACCGTCCCCAACGGCTTCCTCATGGTGATCGAACACGTCTCGGCCGCCTGCGCCACCACGCCCGAACGCGGCATCTTCACCCTTGCCCTCATCACCCGCACCACCGAGGACGGTCCCGCCAAAATGCTCCACGTCCCCGTCCGCCTCCAGGCCGCGACTCGCGAGCAGGTACGCCTCACGGGCAGCCAAATGGTGCGCAGTTATTCGGGAACGAATACCGTCGTCGGCTTACTCCTCAGCACGTTCGAATCCGCGCCCGACGGCCACACCACTTGCGATGTGAACTTCAGTGGGGTACTCAAACGGATTAATCAGTAGTCCCCCGGTAATATTCCGGAGAGAATTGGCAAAGCACCTGCACTACACAGATATCATGGGCAAACTAAACAGCAAGTCGCACTACCTCTGTTCGGACCTCGTCACTGTCCAGTTCACCGACCGCGCCGGCCAGCGCCAGCGCGTCACGGCCAACCTCGAGGAGATCGCGCCCCATCGCCTCTCCCTCCTATTGGACTCGCGCATCCCCTTCGGCTCGCACGCAACCGTTGAAATGCCCGGACTTATCCTCCGCGGCCACGCCCGCCGCGCCGAGCACAGCGGCGACCTGGGCTGGTTCATCGAGGTTCGCCTCGCCCCGGATTCCCGCTGGTCGCGCGAGCGCTTCACGCCCGCGCACCTGCTCGCCTCCCCCGTTCCCACCGCGCCCGCCTTCTGCCGCCATCGCCCGGCATCTCAGGTAAACGCCTGAGATATTCCCTCAGATTACTGAGGAGAATCTGCCGGACAATATTACGACCCTGGTAATGGCGAGTTCTGGGCGTACCTTCAACCGGCACCCGTTACCGAGCCGCGACCGTCAGGGAGCGCTCTCCGGACGAGCCCCTCAGCAACCCGCCAACCGGGCGGCTGGTCCTCGCGCCCAGTGCGCCCACCGCCGTCTACCGCAACGCCGCCATCAATTGCGCCGACGTCGTGCTCGGGCACCAATACCGCTCGATGTGCTCGATCACCAGATTCGTCCCCTTCTCGTGACTCACGTAAGGACGATCGGCCGGGTCGTACATCGCATCCGTCAGGTCGCGGATGAGCACGCACGGCACGCCCCACTTGGACATCTGCTTAATCGCAAACGTCCGGTTCAGTATGCACATGTTCGTGTGCACGCCCATGATGAACAGCGTCTGGATGCCGCGCAGTTTGAGAATCGAGTAGACCTCGTCGCCTTTGTCGCTGATGAAGTCCTCGGGGGCGATGTGCACGCCCGCATGTTCGCGCGTCCACATCTTCACGTTCTTCGGGTCGCCCGTATCGCACCCGCCGTCTGAGTCGTCAATCGGAAGCGGAGGCGCGTCGAGTTCTGCCGGCGCCGGTGGCGTCACCTTCGGCGCTTGGATCGCCGCCAGCCGTTGCGGCGTGTCTTTGTAAAACTGCATCGTCT
>CAYUZM010000734.1:0-3838 GCA_964449665.1 uncultured Solibacteraceae bacterium | reverse complement strand
CGTCCACAACTGCCGCGCAATCGCCAGCCCATCCCCGCCGTTGTTCCCCTTGCCGCAGTACACCGCAATCCGCTGCCCGCCGAGCGGCCCATACCGCTCCGCCAGAAACTCCACCACCCGCATCGCCGCGTTCTCCATCAGGATCAAACCCGGCACGCCCGCCTCGATCGTCCTGCGGTCCGCCTCCCGCATCTGCGCGGCCGTGAGCACTTTCATGATTGCGCCGCCGCCAGCGTCGATTCCAACTTCTGGACGTCTTCCACCTTGCCCATCACAATCAATACGTCTCCGCTGTTGAGCAGCGCATCGGCCGGCGGGTTGAACTCCATCTCCCCGCTCAACCGCCGGATCGCCAGCACAATCACGCCTATCTCGCGCCGCAGTTGCAGATCGCGAAGCGACTTGCCCGCCAGCGGGCACCCCTCGTCCACTCGCACCTGCTCCATGCCTACATTCAACCCCATGCGCGACGTCGACGTGATGTCGAGAAACTCAAAGACATGCGGACGCACAATCGCCTGCGCCAGCCGGTAGCCCGTCATCGAATACGGCAAGTACACCGCATCGGCCCCCGCGCGCCGCATCTTCGACTCCGCTTCTTCCTCGGCCACGCGCACGCTCACGTTCAACATCGGGTTCAACGTCTTGGCCGACAAGATAAGGAATAAGTTGTCGGCGTCGCTGGAGAGCGCCGCGATCAGTCCCTTGGCCCGCGTGATGCCCACCTCGCGCAGCATCTCGTCCCGCGCGCAATCGGCCACCACAGCCAGACATCCGCTCTTGATCGCCCACTCCACCTTGTCCGGATTCCGGTCCATCACCACAAACGGCACGCCCGTTCGCTGCAACTCCGCCGCCGCGCTCCGGCCGACACGCCCAAAACCGCACAGCAGATAATGGCCACTCAGTTTCTCGATCACTTTCTTCGTCCGCCGCTTTCCGAAATAGTTGCTTAACTCCAGCTCCAACACAATCTGGGTCACCGTGCCCATGATGTAGAACATCGTCGTGACCCCGCCGATCAACAGGAACACGTTGAAGATCCGCCCCACCTTCGAAAGCGGATGGACTTCCATATAACCCACCGTCGTGATCGTGATCGTCGACATGTACAGCGCGTCCAGAAAGCCCCAGCCTTCCACCGCCATGAAGCCCAACGTGCCCAACAGCACCGTCCCCATGAGCAAACCGCCGACGAAGAGAATCCGCCGCTGAATTCTGTCCATGCCGCCCTATTGCCTCCGCACCACGAGCAACGTCATATCGTCCTGTAACTCATGCGACCCCGTGAACACCTTCACCGCCTCAATCACGGCCGCGATAATCTGCTCGCCCGGCAGGTGCGCACTCTTCAGCACGGTCTCTTTCAAGCGGTCGTCGCCGAACATCTCGCCGTACTCGTTCTCCGGCTCCGTTACGCCGTCTGTGTAACACACCAGCACATCGCCCGGCTCCAGCTTCAGATGGCTCTCTTTGTAGGGCGCTTGCGGAAACAGCCCCACCACCGTCCCATTCACTTCGAGCATCGTCACCGTTCCCTTGCGCACCAGCATGGGAGGCAAATGCCCGGCATTCGTGTAGGTCAACGTGCTCGTCGCCGGATCGAACACCGCGAAGAAGAAGGTCGCATACTTCTCCGGCGTGGTGTTGGCGTGCAGTTGCCGGTTGATCCGCCGCACCAGTTGCGACGTCGGAAAGGTTCCGCACAACTCGCGGTCTCCGTCTTCGTTGGCCACCCGCTGCACGTCGTCAATCACCAGCCG
The DNA here is from genome assembly GCA_964449665.1 of uncultured Solibacteraceae bacterium. Classification (GTDB taxonomy): domain Bacteria; phylum Acidobacteriota; class Terriglobia; order Bryobacterales; family Bryobacteraceae; genus JAFLBB01. The sequence goes on along the minus strand of CAYUZM010000734.1, from coordinate 2,075 downwards.
CAGCGAGGCCTGTAAACTCGCCATCAGCAGCGCCGCCGAAATCCCCTTGCCCGCCACATCGGCAATCGCCAGCGCCAGACACCCGTTCGACAAATCCTGGTAGTCGTAGTAGTCGCCCGAAACCGCCCGCGCCGCATGGCACAGCGCGTCCACCTTCAGCCCCGGCGTCTTCGGCGCAGCCTTGGGGAACAGTTGGTCTTGCACGTCGCGCGCAATCTGCAACTCGGCCTGCATGCGTTCGTTCTCTTTAGCCACCACCAGCAGCCGCTCCACGTTTTCCGTCATGCGGTTGAAGCTGCGGCTCAACGCAGCCACCTGCTCGCCGCCGCGCACGCGTATGCGATGGCTGAAGTCGCCTTTCATTACACGCTGCGTCCCTTCGTACAAATCCTGCACCGCCGCCGTGATCGTTGTCGTAATGCTCACGCCAATGAAAATCGAAATGAACTCCACCACCACCAGCAAAATCGCCAGCGTGTACATGAACGGCATCAGGCCCGACTCGGTCCGCTGCGAAAAGAGCGTGCGCCCCACCGCGCTCATGCGGGAATGCACGCCCAGCAGTGCCGTATCCTCTTGCGCCAGGTTCTCCCAGAAGTAAATCGGAACGCGCGTACCCCACAGCAGTTCGAAGTCAAACCGGTTGATTGCCGGCGGCACCGCCTGCACCGCGTCGTCCTCTTCCTCGCGCGACGACATCGGGTAAAAACTGATCGGCCGCCGCCGGAAAGGCTGCGCCGACGACGGATCCTCGAAGTGCAGCACGCTCACTTCGCTCAGCCCCGGAGCAAGGTCGCTGAAAAACTTCCGGTTCAGCGGCGCCAGCAGCGTCACTTCGCGTTCCGTGTTCACCGCCCGCGCCCACCCGAACAAGAAGCCGTCGCGCACCACCAGCCCCGAACCGTTCCCGCGCGCCGCCGTCGCCTCAATCGGCTCGGCGTCCTGTGGAAACGAAATCACGCGGCTCCCCACCCTCGCCGTGATGCGTAGCCCCGGAAACCGCTCCTGGTTCACCACGCCTATCCGGTCGACCGCCCGCTCCAATGCCCCATCGCCCGCCCGCAGCACGCTCTCCGCGCTCACATTGAGCAGCGCAATCCGCCGGTCCAACTCCGAGTGCACCAGGTACACCGCGAACTGCCCCGCCGCCTCCTTCGCCGCATAGCCCGCCAGCCCCACAATCAGCAGCAGCGGAATCACGGCAATGAACAAAAACGCCACACCAGCCGGTTGCGCAAATTCCAGATGAACCGCCGCAACAGCCTCGTTGCCCACTTCACGAACGACCACGCAAAGGCAATCGTCGTCACCAGCAGCGCCAGCAGCACCAGTCCTACGTGCATCGAAAAGTACTGCAGCGCCGCTGCGGCCACGGCGCCCGCCACGGCGAGCTTCTCCGGCCGCTCCCAACACGGCAGCCACTCCCGCCAACTCAGGCCGCGCTGTGGACCTTCCTCGACACTCATAAAGATCGATGGGAATCAGATACGCGACTTCGCAATCGCCGGCGTCTCTTCTTCCGCTTCCCCCAGGTCGGGTAAATGGTCAAACCCCGGCGGCCGCAGGTAGTGTTGCGTCAACCCCTCGCGCAAAAGCGCCAGCGCCTGTTTCGGATCGTCGGCGAACTGAAAAAGTTCCAAATCGCCTTCGCTGATCATGCCGTACTTCACCAGCGCGTCGAAATTCAGAACCTCTTTCCAGAACGACGTTCCATACAGCACAATCACAATCTTCTTCATCAGCTTGTGCGTCTGCGTCAGCGTCAGCAGTTCGCTCAACTCGTCCAGCGTTCCGAATCCGCCGGGAAACACAATCAGCGCCTTGGCCAGATACGCAAACCAGAACTTGCGCATGAAGAAGTAGTGGAACTCGAAATTCAGCTCCGGCGTAATGTAAGGATTCGGCGCCTGCTCAAACGGCAACCCGATGTTCAGTCCCACGCTCTTGCCGCCCGCGTCGTGCGCCCCGCGGTTGGCGGCTTCCATAATCCCCGGCCCGCCGCCCGTGGCCACGACAAACCGCTGCCGGTCCTGGTCCAGCAGCAGCGACCACTCCGTCACCAGCTTTGCCAGCTC
>CAYUZM010000733.1:0-3839 GCA_964449665.1 uncultured Solibacteraceae bacterium | reverse complement strand
GACCCCCGACCTTGCCACGCAGTTCACGCAAACAGTCCGCCCGTTTTTGGCGCGCCATTGCAACGGGTGCCACACGGGCGCATCTCCTGCCGCGCAGTTCAACCTGGCTCCGTACATGACGATGGACGATGTGGTTCGCGACTATGCGCATTGGGACCTTGTGCTGCAGCGCGTCTCGGCAAGCGAGATGCCGCCCAAGGCGATGAAGCAACCGTCGCCGGCCGAACGCAAGCAGCTTGTCGACTGGATTCAGGCCATGCGCACGAGCGAAGCGGAAAAGAACGCCGGCGATCCCGGCCCCGTGCTGGCGCGCCGTTTGAACAACGCCGAGTACAACTATTCGATTCGCGATCTCACCGGCGTGGATCTGCGCCCGACGCGCGAATTTCCGGTGGACCCGGCCAATCTGGCGGGCTTCGACAATTCGGGCGAATCGCTCACCATGTCGCCCGCCTTGCTCAACAAGTATCTGCAGGCGGCGCGCGAAGTGGCCAATCACATGGTGCTCACGCCCACGGGCTTCAAATTTTCGCCGCACCCGATGCTGGTGGAGACCGACCGCGAGAAGTACGCGATTATGCGCATCGTCGATTTCTACGAGCGCCAGCCCACAGATTACGCCGAATACTTTCAGGCCGCCTGGCGTTTCAAACACCGCGCCGCCCTCGGCATGCCCAACGCGACACTGGCCTCGATTGCCACTGAGTACAAACTCAGCCAGAACTACCTGCCGATGGTCTGGAACATTCTGGGCGAGACGCCCGGTGCGCCGCGCGACGAAGTGGGGCCCATCGCCAAACTGCAAGGCATGTGGCGCGCCCTGCCCACCCCCGCCGACAAGAAACCCGAAGAGTTGCGCAAGCAGTGCGTGGCGATGCGCGACTGGGTGGTGAAGCTCCGTAAACATACGGCGCGCGAGTTTGCCAGCCCCCGCGTGCGCGGCTTGAGCCCCACCTCGCAGCCGCTGATGAACCATAAGTTCCGCCAGTTCAACTCGCATCGCCGCGACTTCGACTATGCCGCGCTGCGCATGGCGAGCGATCCGCCGCTGCAGGAGCCGAGCGTCCCACGCTACCCGGGTCTGGGTCAGGAATCGGCCGCACGCGCCGCCGCCTTGATGCAGAAGGCCCGCATCGGCGACACGGACCTCATCGTGCCCGACGGCCAGTTCGCGCGTTACCGGGACTCCTTCGCGCGCTTCGCCAACGTGTTCCCCGACGCCTTCTACATCCGCGAGCGCGGCCGGTTCTTTCCCGACGATTCGCAGGACAAAGGCCGCCTCCTGAGCGCCGGCTATCACAACGTGATGGGCTACTGGCGCGACGACACGCCGCTGCAGGAATTGATTCTCGACGAAGCGGGCCGCCGCGAACTGGACCAGCTTTGGATCGAGTTCGACTACATCGGCGACCATACCATGCGCACCTACGTGCAGTACTACTTCAATCAGAGCGGTGAAGTGCAGGGCATGGGCCGCGAGTCCGGCACCGCGCGGCCTTCGGACGCCGAAGTGAGTGCGTCCGGCGTCATCTTTGGCCTGCGCGACGCGTACCTTGCCAAAGCGGCAGCCGACTATGAGAACGACCACGTCGCCGATGAGGCCATCCGCTATCACTTCCGCTGGGTGAACGACACGCTGCGCACCCTGGAGAAACTCCGCGTCGATTCCGAGCCGCGCCACCTGGACGCGCTGCTCGACTTCGCCGCGCGCGCCTACCGGCGTCCGCTCACCGCGGCCGAGCGGGAGCAGATGCTCGCCTACTATGGTTCTCTCCGGCAGAAGGATGGACTGACGCACGAAGAGGCGGTCCGCGACTCGATCGTAAGCGTGCTGATGTCGCCCAAGTTCTGCTACCGCATCGATCTCGCTCCGGCCCGGTCCGCGCCGGCGGTTTCGCAATCAAAAGGTGCGCCGCTGACGCCCACCGCGCTGGCGAGCCGCCTCAGCTACTTCCTGTGGTCGTCGATGCCCGACGCGGAACTGGTCGCGCATGCAACGTCCGGCGATCTCACGCAGCCCGGCGTATTGCTGGCCCAAACGCGCCGCATGCTGCAGGACGCGCGCACGCGCGGGTTGGCCACCGAGTTCGCCGGGAACTGGCTCGACTTCCGGCGGTTTGAAGCGCACAACTCGGTTGACCGGGGCCGCTTCCCGTCGTTTGACAACGACCTCCGCCAGGCGATGTTTGAAGAGCCGGTCCGGTTCATCGAAGACGTGATCCGCAATGGGCGCTCCGTGCTCGACATGCTCTATGGCGATTACACCTTCGCCAATCCGGTGCTGGCTAAGCACTACGGCATGCCGGAAATCAAAGGCTCGAACGAGAAGTGGATTCGTGTGGACAACGCCACGCGGTACGGGCGCGGTGGCATCATTCCGATGTCGGTGTTCCTGACACAGAACTCGCCGGGGCTGCGCACCAGTCCGGTGAAACGCGGCTATTGGGTGGTGCGGCGCGTGTTGGGCGAACAGATTCCACCGCCCCCGCCGACGGTGCCCGAGCTGCCTACCGATGAGTCGAAGGCCGAACTGCCGTTGCGGGCCATGCTCGCCAAGCATCGCGACAACGCGGCCTGCGCGTCGTGCCATGCGCGGTTCGATTCCTTCGGGCTTGTGTTCGAAGGTTACGGTCCGATCGGCGAGCGGCGCGGAGAGGATCTTGCTGGCCGCCCGGTGGATGCCACGGCCGAGTTTCCCGGCGGCGCCAAAGGCACGGGGGTGGAGGGTGTGCAGGCGTTCATCCGCAATCACCGGCAGAAGGATTTTATCGATAACCTTTGCCGTAAATTGCTCGCCTATTCTTTTGGCCGGTCGCTTATACTGTCGGATGAACCGGTCATCGATCGCATGAAATCCAACCTGGCAGCCAACGGGTACCGCTTCTCGGCACTGGTGGAGACCATTGTCGCCACGCCGCAGTTTCTCAACAAGCGAACCGCCGCTCCCGGCGAGCTTGCCGCCGCCGTGACACACGCCGCGACGACATCTGCCGCCATAAGACAAGGGGCCACGACAAAAAAAGGTAACTGAGATGCCAAATTCCAAGACCAAATCAGCCAGTTCCATTTCCCGCCGCACGGTCCTTCGCGGAACCGGAGTCACCATGGCTTTGCCGTGGCTTGAATCGCTGCCGTGCTTTGCCGCGCCTGCCAAGGCAAATCCGTTTCCGAAACGCTTCGGCGTCCTGTTCATGGGCAATGGCGTGAATGAGGATCACTGGGGCTCGGAAGGTTCGGGCGCGGAGATGAAGCTGAGCAAGACGCTCTCGCCGCTGGAGCCAATTAAGCACAAGATCAACGTCATTCATGGCCTGTTCCAAAAGCGCGCCACCGGCCAGGGCATTCACCCGGCGCAAACGGGCGCGATGCTTTCGGGCGCGGCCATTCAGAAGGGCGCCATCATCCGCGCGGGCATCACCGTGGATCAGGTGATCGCCAATCACGTGGGCCAGGAGACCGCGCAATCGAGCATCGTGCTGGCCTGCGAGCAGCCGATGACGGGCTATCACGAGACGAACTTCTCGATGGCCTACAGCTCGCACATCTCCTGGCAGAGCCCCGATTCGCCGGTGCCCAACGAGGTGTATCCCTCGCTTGCCTTCGATAACCTGTTTGAAAATCGCGGCAGCCTGCGCAACATGAGCATCCTCGACCGCGTGAAAGAGGACGCCGCTTCGCTCGGCCGCGAGATCAGCTCCAACGACAAGGCGAAGCTCGACGAATACCTGGCCAGCGTGCGCGAAGTGGAAAAGCGCGTCGAGAGCATGCGCAAGAACAAGGGCACGGCCGACGAATTGGCGAAGCACGGTTTGCCGGAACGTTTGATTGTTGATTGCAGC
>CAYUZM010000732.1:0-3839 GCA_964449665.1 uncultured Solibacteraceae bacterium | reverse complement strand
CGTCACCCTCGTTAAAGCCCTGTTCAAACATAATTTCCAGTTCCCTTCTCCGCCTTCGTTGGGCGGCTACTCCGTTTGGCGAAGGTCATATCATACCAGCACTCACACGCACCGCAAAGCCGAAAGGTACTACTTGCGCGCGGTTTTGGTTTTTTCCTTCTGCATGGGCTGCTTCTCGCGTGGTTCAGCACTCACGCGCGGAGCCGCCGAGACGGCCGCGGCCGCCTGATGACGGGCACTCATTCTGTCGTGCCACCAAATGACAATCGGACTAGCAATGAACACCGAGGAGTAGGTACCCACAAGGATGCCCATCACAAGCGCAAAGGCGAAACCGTTCAACACGGGACCGCCAAATATCCACAACGCAAGCACGGTCATGAACGTAAGGCCGGAGGCCATGACGGTTCGCGACAGCGTCTGGTTCACGCTCAAATTGATAATCTCGCTCAGCGATTCGCGGCGCATCGTCTTCACGTTTTCGCGCACGCGGTCGAAGATGACAATGGTGTCGTTCATCGAATAGCCGACCAGGGTGAGCAACGCGGCAACGACGGTGAGCGAAATCTCTTTGTCGAAGATCGAGAACAGGCCGATGGTAACGACGGTGTCGTGGAAGACGGCGATCACGGCGGCGACGCCGTAGATCCACTCGAAACGGAGAGCGATGTAGATCAACATTCCGCCGAGGGCAAACAACGTCGCCATGATGGCTTGCTGGCGGAGTTCGGCGCCGATCTTGGGGCCGACCATTTCCGCGCTTCGAATGACGAAAGGCGAAAGCGCGAAATCAGATTTTAGCGCTTGTATGGCCTGCGAGGAAACACCCTCGGCGCCTTTTAATTCATCGAAGCTGGCAATCAGGCCCGAGCGCGGGGGCGTATCGCGGAAGGCGAGCAGCTTGGCCGCAACATCCTCCAATTGCTCGGTGGACAGGTTCTGTCCCAGATTCTGCATGGGCGTGCGCAGAGCTTCGGCCAGTTCGGCGCGGCCGACGGCATGGAAATCGCGCTTACCCGAGGCGCCGCCGAATTTGGCGGCAAGCGTATCGCGCACCTGGGCGCGTTCGGCTTCCAGTTGTTGTTCGCCGGCGATCTCGGTGCCGATCATGAGCTCGTTCGAGCCCACAATGCGCTGCACGGAAATTTCACCTTTGATCTTGTCGCTCAAGGCCTTGCGGACCTCGTCTTCATGGGGCGGATTGGCGAACTTGACGTACATCAATGTGCCGCCCTTAAAGTCGATCCCGTAGCGCGGGCCGCCTTTCACGGCGAGGCTGACCAGCCCGGCCGCTACCAGCAGCAGCGAAACAAGGATGAAGGGCACTTTCTTGCCCAGAAAATCGTAATTCGTGTTGGCGAAAATCTGCATATTGGATTACCGCCGGTTTCCGGGCCTCAGACCAATAGACACCGGCGATTCCTGATTTGTTCCCTGGCTTGGACGTTCAAAAGCTATCACAATCGTTTCCCGATGGCCGCCTCCGGCCCGTGGCGCGAAGGCGGATGGATTCAGATGCTCAACTCCTGCATCTTCGGGTCGCGGTTCAACTCCCACTGGAAAATGGCGCGAGAGATGAAGACCGCCGTAAAGACGTTGGCCACAAGGCCGATCACGAGGGTGATGGCAAAACCCTTCACCGCGCTGTTTCCAAAGATAAAGAGGAACGCGCAACTGACTACGGTGGTGACGTGAGTATCAATGATCGTGAGGAAGGCGCGGTCGAATCCGGCTTCAATCGCGGCCGGAATGGCCTTCCCGGCGCGCAGTTCCTCGCGGATGCGCTCAAAGATCAGCACGTTGGAATCGACGGCCATACCGATGGTGAGGATGATGCCGGCAATGCCGGGCAGCGTGAGCACGGCCTCAAACCAGGCAAGAATGCCAATCAGAACGAGCGCATTGATGAGAAGCGCGATGGTCGCGTTGATGCCGCTCTTCTTGTAATAAATAAGCATAATCGCGACGACCGCGATCAGGCCCGCCATGCCGGCAATGAAGCCCTGGCGGATGGAATCGGCGCCGAGCGACGGACCGACGGTGCGCTCTTCCAGGTAGACGACGCTCGCCGGCAGCGAACCCGCGCGGAGGACGAGCGCAAGGTCGGCGGCTTCCTGTTCGGTGCCGATGTTGGAGATCTGGCCGGAGTCTTCGATGCGGCTCTGAATCGTGGCCACGCTGCGGATCTGACTGTCGAGCAGGATAGCGAGGCGTTGACCAATGTTCTGCTCGGTGTAGCGGCCGAATTTGCGTCCGCCATCCTGGGAGAGAGTAAAGTCGGTGGAGGACTTGCCCATTTCGTCGCGGCCGGCGCGGGCGTTGCGCAAGTCGCGGCCGGTGACCACGGGCGTGCGGCTAACGATGTACCAGCCTTCGACATCGCCTTCTCCGCGCGCGACCGACTTAGCGAGCTTGGTGTTCAGCGGCAGCACGCCGTTGTTCTGGCTCATGGCCTGTTCGGGCGTGGAGAAAGGACCACCCTGCACGGAGGTGATCTCCAGCATGGCGGCCGTTTGTAAAATCTGCTTGATGCGGGCCGGATCGTCGACGCCGGGCATTTCGACGAGCACTTCCGATTCGCCGTCGCTGCGTCCGCGCTGGCGGACGGTGGATTCGGCGAGGCCAAGGCCGTTAATGCGCTTCTCAATCGTATTGATGGCGGCGACGACGGTTTGCCGCCGCACCGCGAGCGCTTCGGTGGGCTTCATGTTGAAGCGGTAGTCGCTTGAATTGATCGACGTCATGGTGTACTGCGCCAAGTAGTCGGCGGCGAGCGTACGGAAGGCGCCGGTTTTATCGAGCGGCACGCCTTTGACGGTGATCTCGATCTTGTCGGCGTTTTCGAAGGTGGGATCGTTGCGGTCGATCGAGGTGTACGTGATGGACTGCTTGCCCATCTCGTCTTTCAGGCGTTCGATCGACTGATCCGCGTCGGCCTTGAAAGCGTCCTGGACCTGCACTTGGAGAACAAGATGGCTGCCGCCGCGCAGGTCGAGGCCCAGCCTGATGTTCTTCTGGAAGTTGGCGACCAACTCATCCTTGGACTTGGGCAGGCCGATGATCGAATACGTGCAGGCCAGCAGGACCGCCAGGATGATCAGTCCCTTCATCTTCAAATTCTTATACATGGCTTATTTGTTCTCTTCGGATACGACTGTGGTGACGGCCGCGCGGGCTATCTGCAGACGGACATTGTCCGGCTTGATGCGCAACGTGAGCGTGTCCCCGTCGATCCCCGTAATCGTACCAATAATACCGCCGCTGGTGACAACCGTGACGCCGTTCTGGAGTTCGGTCAGCATTTTCTGCTGGGCCTTCTTTTGCCGCTGCATGGGGAGGAACAGCAGGAAATAGAAGATGCCAAAGATGAGGATCAGTGGCAGGAACTGAATAATGGGGTTGCCTTGCGGCGCCGCCTGGAACAGGAGTAGTAGACCAAAAACCACGTTCGCCTCGGAGTGGGCGCCAGATGCGGAGACAGTAAACCGCTGCGAGCGTGACTGCCTTGAGATGCGGGAGATCTGGGAAGGCAGCGGAAGCTACGACGGCTCTTCCACCGGCTGGGACCGCACGGAATCTAGAAATCTGGGAAATGTCCCAAGCACAATAGCCTGCCTGATCGTCCGCATGATGTCAAGATACCGGTAAAGGTTGTGAAGAGTAGCCAGCGTGGAGTAGAGGATCTCACCGGACATGAATAGGTGGCGAAGGTAGGCGCGCGAGTAATGGGCGCAGGTATAGCAGCGGCAGGACTCATCGACCGGGCGGCCGTCCTCTTTATAACGTGCGTGTTTGCTGATGAGCTTGCCGTTTGCGGTGAACAGGCAGCCGTTGCGGGC
>CAYUZM010000731.1:0-3840 GCA_964449665.1 uncultured Solibacteraceae bacterium | reverse complement strand
ACGTCGACAAGGCCTTCGCGGCGGCGCTCGAGCCCGCGCAGATCGCCGCGCGCAAGGCGCGCATCGATCCGAACAAGACGCACGCTCCCGTCGAGTTCAAGACGAAGGAGCAGGGGACGAGCCATCTCATCGTGACCGACGCCGCGGGCAACGTCGTCACGCTCACCACGACGGTGAACGGACCCTTCGGCGCGAGCATCGTCGCCGGCGACACGGGGATGCTCCTCAACAACGAGCTCGACGACTTCGCGCCGTCGTCGCAGCCCCTCCGGGCGCCCGCGGGCTCTTCGCCTTCGGCCCGATTGTCGAAGGCTGTCGCTACATCTGGCGCGACGCCAAACGCCTCGCGCTCATGTTCGCCAAAGCGGGCATCGGGCTCTTGGGCGCACACCACGTTCTGCTGCCCCTCTTCGGCGAGCGCATCTTCCCCATTCCCGGAGAAGCCGTGCTCTCCATGAGCCTCCTAATGGCCGCGCGCGGCGTCGGCGCGCTGCTCGGTCCCTTCACCGGCATGGGGTGGATCGGCGAGAATCCCCGCCGCCGCCGTCTGGCGATCCTTGCCGGATTCGGCTGCGCATCCCTCGGCTACATTGGACTTTCGATCGCGCCCAATCTGTGGTTTGCTCTCGCCAGCGTCATCGTCGCGCATGCCGGCATGAGCGTCATCTGGGTGGTCCAAACCCTTATGGTTCAGATCCAAACCGAAGACCGTTTCCGCGGCCGGGTCTTCTCCGCCGACTTCGCCGCGCTCGTGCTGCTGCTCGCTCTGAGTACGCATGTGGCAGGCATTGCCTCCGACGCCGGCGCCGGCGCGCGCACCATCGCCTTAACGGTCGGCCTGCTTGCGCTCGCACCCGCGGCCATCTGGCTGCTATTCGCCATGCCCCTCTGGCGTCACGACGCGGATCGCGTCAAACCCCTCGCCGACTAAAGGCGGCGCCAACTCGGCCGCCATCTTCAGAATGGCCGCTTCCGGCACCATGCGCTCCCGCTCGCGATTGCGCCGCAAACACTCCTCAAGCGGCGTATCGAAATAGACCGCCTCCACGCGCGCGCCCCAATGCCGCGCAATGCGGATATACACCGCCCGCCCCTCGCGCCCCACACTCGTCGCATCGATTCCCGTCACCGGCCGCCCAATCGCTAATCGCGTCCGCAGCAGCGCCCGGACGTAGAGAAACACTTGCCTGTTCACCGTTTGGTCTGTGATGTCGTCGGCCAACAACAAGCGCAAGGCGTCCGAACTGATCACGGGAACTTGGTTCTCGTCCGCCCACGTCGACTTCCCCGACCCCGGCAGCCCCACGAAGACCAACACCGTGCGGCTTGCCCCATTGTGCGACAGGACTCCTGGCCTGCCGGAACCAGCCTCGTTGCCTGTCGGTTCGCTAGACGACATACCGTCCGGCATCCAGCAACCGCCCCGCAATCGTCCGCCGCGTCTCGATCGCGTTCACCGGCTCAAACCTCGCCAGCCGCCGCAGAATTGCCAGGTTTGTGCGCAGCCCGTCTCCCGCGCTCGACGCCGCCAGCACATTGCGCGCCGCGCCCTCGATCGTCTCCATCGCCGACCGGCAGAACACGGCCGTGTACATTGCCGCCATCTCGCCCTTGCCTGCCGCGCGCAGCCGTTCCGTTCGCAGTACGCAGCCTTCCATGGCGAACGCGTTCATGGCAACGTCGGTAATCGACGCGAGTACTTCCTGCTGGTGCTCCAGCGCATTTCCGAACGCTTGATACGCCACGCCCAAACAGAACAACGCCACATTCTTCGCCGCCAACACCAACCCCGACTCGCTCAAATCCTGCGACGCCCCGCCGCTCAACAACTCCGCCTGCAGCTTTTTCACCGCCTCCACTAATCCGAGGCGCCCCTTCTGCGCGCGCTTCAACAGCATGCCCGTCGCCAGCATCCGGTTGATCTCGTTGGTGCCCTCGAAGATCCGGTTGATGCGCGCATCCCGGTAGGCGCGCTCCACAAGGTAGTCCTGATGGTAGCCGTATCCGCCATGCACCTGGACTCCTTCATCGGCCACATAACTCAACGCCTCGCTTGCGAAAACCTTCACATAGCTGCACTCGGCGGCAAACTCCTCGGCGGCCTTCATGTGAAGCTCCGCCGCGTTCGGCAGGCTCCAGTTAAACCCGCTCAGCTTTGATTCGATCATCCCCGCCACGCGGTACGACATCGTCTCGGCCGCATACGTGCGAATCGCCATCTCCGCCAGCTTGTGCCGGATCATTCCGAACTCGCCAATCGGCTTGCCGAATGCCGTGCGCTCCTTGGCGTATTTCAAGCAAACCGAAATCAGGTTCTTGCAGCCGCCCACATTGCCCGGCCCCAGTTTCAAACGCCCCAGGTTGAGAATGTTGAACGCAATGAGGTGCCCCTTGCCCACCGTGCCCAGCACGTTCTCCACCGGCACCTTCACGTTCTCCAGATAAACCGGCGCCGTTGACGAGCCTTTGATGCCCATCTTCTTTTCTTCCGCTCCCGGCGCGACGCCCGGCCATGCGCGCTCCACCAGAAACGCGGTGAACTGCTCGCCGCCCACTTTGGCGAACACGGTGAACAGATCCGCAGCCCCGCCGTTGGTGATCCACATCTTCTGGCCGTTGAGCACGTAGTGCGTGCCGTCGGCGCTCAGATCGGCGCGCGTCTTGATGTTCATCGCGTCCGACCCGGCATGAGGTTCGCTCAAACAGTAAGCCGCAATCAGTTCCGCCGATGCCAGCCGCGGCAGGTAGCGTTTCTTCTGATCGTCGGTGCCGAACAATACCAGCGGCAGCGTGCCAATACCGGTGTGCGCCCCATGCCAGCCCGCGTAGGAAGCATCGCGCGCCAATTGCTCCGTGACAATCAACGCGCTCACCAGGTCCATCTCCATCCCGCCATACGCCTCGGGAATCATGACGGCGGTCAATCCCAGCTCGGCCGACTTGCGCAGAATCGACTGCGCCAGCCCCGGCTCCTGGTGCTGAATCGCCTCCACGTTCGGCGCGACCTCGTTCGTGAAGAACGCCTCGGTCGTGCGCGCAATCTCGCGGTGCTCGTCCGTAAAATCCTCGGGCGTGAAGACGCTCGCGGCGTCGGTCGGACCCAGCAGGAACCCCCCGCCAACCTGGGCGTTCGCGGGCATAGTCGTCGTGGCCATCAGAGTGATTGTGGCACAGGCCTCACATCAGTTCGAAGATGCCCGCCGCTCCCTGCCCGCCGCCGATGCACATCGTCACCATCCCATAGCGATGCTGCCCTCGTTGCATCTCTCGCAGAATGGTCGCCGAGAGTTTCGCACCCGTGCACCCCAGCGGATGCCCCAGTGCCAAGGCCCCGCCGTTCGGATTCACCTTCTCCGGATCGAGCCCCGCCGTCCGCATCACCGCAAGCGCCTGGCACGCGAACGCCTCGTTCAACTCAATCGTTCCAATGTCGTCCAGCTTCACGCCCGCTAGCGCCAGCGCTTTCGGAATTGCCACCACCGGGCCGATCCCCATAATCTCCGGCGGCACGCCGCCCACCGCGAAACTCGCAAACCGCGCCCGCCCGCGCAACCCCAACTCGCGCGCCTTCGCATCGCTCATCACCAGCGCCAGTGCCGCGCCGTCGCTCATCTGCGAACTGTTCCCAGCCGTCACCGTCCCTTGCGCGTGAAAGACCGGCTTCAGCTTTGCCAGCGCCTCAGCCGTCGTATCGGCGCTCGGCCCTTCATCTTGCGTGAACGCCGTGGTCGTCGTCTCCGGTTTCCCGTTTTTCAACGCCGTCGTCGTCACTTCCAGCGGCACCAACTCCTCGTCGAACTTGCCCGCCGCCTGCGCGGCCAGCGCGTTTTGGTGGCTGCG
>CAYUZM010000730.1:0-3843 GCA_964449665.1 uncultured Solibacteraceae bacterium | reverse complement strand
GCCCTCGTCAATTGGCACTGGCCCGGCAATGTGAGGCAGTTGGAGAACTTCATCAAAAGGTCTGTCATCCACTCGCCAGGGCCGGAACTGCGCGCGCCCTTGGAAGAGTTGCGCGCCGCCAGGAAGAAAACCTCCGGGGCCTCCACGCTTGAGGAAATGGAGAAGCAGCACGTCACCCGTGTTCTCAGCGAGTCCGGAGGCGTCATCAGCGTTGCCGCCAATGTCCTCGGCGTGCCCCACACGACCTTGAATGCCATGATCAAACGGTTGGGGATTCCACGCGGGGGGGCTGCGAAGTCCGATGACCAGGCGTGGATGGAGTAGTCAGCTGAGTGAAGATCCATGGAACCCAACAGTTATGCGAAGGATTTTCCGGTCGTTTGCGTAGGCGGGTCCGCCGGCGGACTCGACGCCTACACACGTTTATTGAAGTGTCTGCCGCCCGATATGGGCGTGGCCGTCGTCATCGTGAATCACCTTCGCACCGTAGCTACCCACCTCCATGAGATTCTTCCCCGCTGCACGGAAATGCCGGTCGAGCTGATCACGGAGAGACTTCTCATCCGGCCGAATGTGGTCTTTGTCATCCCCGAACAACGGGACCTGCACATGCTCGACGGAGAGTTCCGCCTGGCTCCGATTTCCAAACCCAGGGGCTGGCCCGATGTGATCACCGTGTTTCTGCGCTCCCTCACCGAGAATTGGGACGGCCAACTAATCGCCGTAATCGTTTCCGGCTATGACGGTGATGGCGCCGCCGCGTTATGCGGAATAAAAGAGGTGGGCGGAATCACGATTGCCCAGAAGCCGGACACGGCCGTGCAACCGGATATGCCGGAAAGTGCGATCGCCAGCGGATGCATCGATTTCATCCTCTCGCCCGAAGAGATCGCCGCGCAGATTGCGAAAATCGTCCGCTCAGTGTCCAAGGCGAAGTGACGACAGGCGACAGCGGGTTCGCTGCGAAGGCGGGATCGACATGGGGTCACTGGCGCCTCTGTCGGCCGGTGCTTCCGCCGAATCGCGGAACAGCGCCACTGTGGAAGCCGCCGCCGGCCCGTGTGCTACGCCTGGGTTGAACGGCGCGGCGCTCGGCCCCCAACAGGCTCTCGGCGTCCAACATGCTCTCGTTTTGTCCAACAGGCCCCCGGCGCTCCACCGAAGCGAGTTACCGCTCTTCCAGGCGCAAATTGTTGGTCACGCTGAACACTCCGGAAACGCCATTCGCCTGGATGTTAGCCACATTCTTATCGGCCTCCGTGACGGCCACCCCTTCCAACGTCACTTGCCCGTTCTTCACCAGGATGTGAATCGAAGGCACCGCCTGCAACGCGTAACGGCTCAATTGTGTGCTTCCATAAATGGCCCGGTACACGGCCAGCCGCAAGCGATCATCGTTCGGAGACAGCGGCAGCACTTCAATCTCGTTCACTACCGTCGTCACCCCTTCCACGTCTTTCACCACGCGCTCCGCGGTGGACTTCAACGTGGGCCGCGTCACCTGGCCCTGAAGCGTGATGGAGCCGTCCGGACCCACGCGAAAGTTCAAATTGTCAAACACCCCGTAGTAGGGCAGCATGACCAGCTCATGCCGGACTTCCTTCTGCAGCCGGCTCAAGCCCCGCTCGCTGAGTGCAGTTTCCTGTCCCAACATAAGCGGCGCCACCAGCATCAACATCACCATCGATCGTATTCTCATACGCACTCCTAGTGCTCCTATCATTGCGGAAGCATGTTCAAAGGCTGCACGTGCAGGGCCAAAAGAGACCCCACGCGTCCCGACGGCCCTTCACCTGCACTGTTCCGGCCAGGAGATCTCTACTATGTTTGGACTGATTGGTTGGGTGATTTTTGGTCTGCTTGTCGGACTTGTCGCCAAGTTCTTGATGCCCGGCCGCGATCCCGGCGGGTTTATTCTCACGATGCTCATCGGGATGGCGGGCGCGGTAATTGGCGGCTGGATGGGCCGCTCATTGGGCATGTATGGGGCCGGGGAGCCGGCCGGGTTCATCATGGCGCTGGTCGGAGCCGTTTCCCTGCTGCTGATCTACCGGATGGTCGTTGGTCGTTCCGTGGCTTAGGCCGATTCGCGCGCCGATAGACGGCTTGATCGTGCCGGCCCTGCTGCGAAGAACCATCTGCCCTTCGGCGCTTTCAAGCCCGAAGGGCTTTTGCTGTGCTACTCCCCCGGCCGGGACAATGTTGACCGTCCGCTGTCACTCGACGACCGATGGCCGCCAATTGGGCCCTCCCACGCCGACGATTCCACACGTGCCCGCAGGCGTGACCGGAACAGGGTTTCGATCTTTCGCCGGCCCGAAGACTCGGCGACAAGAGTCGACACGCAAGCCTGTAAGTGAGGCGCACTTCATAAGTGGGCCTCGTTGCGTGCTCAGCCGGGGACTGCCTGCGAACGCCTGGGTCCCGCTGATCGCCAGTTGGCCAAATAGAGTCACGTGACGGCCCCGGTCGACTACCAGATACCCGTGTGGCGTAAGTGCAGGGCCCTTCTGTTGAGCTTGAAGGGAGAGCCGCCGCGAAGGTCCCGATGTTTCCCTGTCCTCGGCCGAAGGGGCAACAACTGCATGAAACGCATTGGATCGCTCCTCCCTTCGCTGCGGAGTTCCCGCCTGTTGGTGGTGCCCGTTTTGTTGTGCCTGTGCGTTTCCTAAGTCGGGTGGCACTTAGTGTTTGGCAGAGTGCGCGCATACTCAGCCCCCAGGAGTAACACATGCCAAACGACGTCTTCACGCCTCATACTGCCGGCCGTACCGACGAGTCCTCACTGCTGGGCGACAAGCTCTCCGGCAGCACAACTCACTTGAAAGAGAAAGCATCGGAATTCGGCCGCAAGGCCGCCGATGCCATTGACGGAAAGGTTGCCTCCGCCGCCATCGGCTTGGAGCAGGCCGCCGCGACGCTTCATGGAAGGGCGGACAATCTCCCGGGCGTCGACAAGGTCAGCAGTCTGGCCCACAGCGCGGCGGACAAACTCAGCGCCACCGCCGGTTACTTCCGGGAGCACGATGTCGACAGGATCAAGGACGACCTGAAAACGCTGGTCAAAAACAATCCCGGCCCTTCCCTTCTGATCGCCGGCGTAATCGGCTTCTTCCTGGGACGCGCCTTCACCAGCAGCAATCGCGCTTAACCATGCCACCGGCAAGATCCCATATGGCCGTACCTGACCGCTCTGTCGCCGACATCGTGCGTGACGCACTGCGCAATCTACAGAAGATTGTCCGGTCGGAGGTGCGTCTTGCCAAAGCCTAAATCGTAGATCAGGCGGCCCAGGCGAAATCATCTGTCGTCGTGCTCGCCGCCGGCGCGCTGGCCGCATTGTTTGCAGCCCTCTTTCTCCTGCTCGCGATCGTCTTCGCCCTGGCGCTGGTCATCCCGATCTGGGCCGCTACGCTCATTCCCGGAACAACGCTGGCAATCGTGGCAAGCGCCACGCTGGCCGCCGGCGTGAAGCGTCTGCGGCAACGGCCCCCGATGCTCGAACGCACGGTCGCAAGCTTAAAGGACACGCCATGAAGTATCTAGCCGCTTGGGCGCTCGGAGTGCCCGGAGTCCTGGTCATCATCTGGTTCCTGATCAGGTGATGGCTGCGGGACTCATGACCCTCGCCGGAGATCGGTACGGCCAGGACGCGCACGTCAACATTCGTCGCCGTCGTGCACAGGTCCTGGAGTAGGTCATGATCGCAGACACTCGCATCAAAGTAGGGCGGCCGCCGCGGGCCGGTGCCGCAAACGGCGGCCGCAACCCCTAATGCGTCGTAGGTCTCAGACCGCTTGAAAGAGTTCCATTTATAGCCGAACTTGCGGCGAGCAGTCTTGC
>CAYUZM010000729.1:0-3845 GCA_964449665.1 uncultured Solibacteraceae bacterium | reverse complement strand
TCCGCCGAGTGGCGGCAGATGTTCCGCGAAGCCTGGCGCGTCGAGCGCGACTGGTTCTATGACCGCAACATGCACGGCTTCGACCTCAAGGCCGCCGAGAAAAAGTACGAGCCCTATCTGCAAGGCCTCGCCTCGCGCCAGGACCTCACCTATTTGTTCCAAGAGATGCTCGGCGGACTGGTCGTGGGCCACCTCGGCGCCGGCGGCGGCGATACGCCCGAGGTCAAACGCGTGCAAACCGGCCTCCTCGGAGCCGACTATGAAGTCGACTCCGGCCGCTACCGCTTCGCCCGTGTCTACAACGGTGAAAACTGGAATCCGCAACTGCGCGCGCCGTTGACCCAGCCCGGAGTCAATGTCAAAGCCGGCGAATATCTGATCGCCGTGAACGGGCGCGACGCCACCCCGCGCGAGAACGTCTACAGCTTGTTTGAAGGACTCGCCAACAGGTCCGTTGTCTTGAAGGTGGGCCCGTCCGCCGACGGCTCCTCGGCGCGTGAAGTCACCGTCGTGCCCGTAGCCGACGAGGCCGGCCTCCGCAATCTCGCCTGGATCGAAGAGAACCGCCGCAAAGTCGACAAGCTCACGGCGGGGAAGGTCGCCTACGTTTATATGCCCGACACTTCCAACGGCGGCCTCGCTGCCTTCAACCGCTACTTCTACGCCCAAATCGGAAAGCAGGCCGCCATCATCGACGAACGCTTCAACAGCGGCGGACTGCTCGCCACCGACATCGCCGAAATCATGAACCGCAAGCCGCTCAGCGCCGCCGCCAACCGCGTGGGCAGCGACATCGTGCAGCCGCAGGGCATCTTCGGACCCAAAGTGATGTTGATCAACGAGCGCGCCGGCTCGGGCGGCGATGCCATGCCCTGGTACTTCAAACGCTCCGGCGCGGGCAAGCTCGTCGGCACTCGTACCTGGGGAGGTTTGGTGGGAATGGCCGGTTCGCCGCCCTTGCTCGATGGTGGCGCCGTGACCGCTCCCAGCTCGGGAATCTACAACCCGATCAGCGGCGAATGGGAAGTGGAGAACATCGGCGTGCCACCCGACATTGAAGTCGAACAGGACCCCGCGCTGGTGCGCCTCGGCCGCGACCCGCAGTTGGAAAAGGCCGTCGAAGTGGTGATGGAAGAATTGAAGAAGAACCCGCCGCCCACGCTCCGGCGCCCCGCCTATCCCAACTACTACCGCACGGCGCCGAAGGCGGGCACGGCCGGAAAATAGCCGTCCTCGTGTGTAGAAACACGAAGAGCGCGGACGTATGCCGCGCTCTTCACACAAGAGGATGAGTTTGAACTACTAAAAAACTACAGCGCTTTTGCGAGTTCTTCGGCGAACGCGCTCGGAGGGCCAGACTTGGCTTTGCCCTTCGGCGCGCGGTCTGTTCGGTCCGTGCGTGCCGGCGGCGCATCGCCCGTGCGGGGACGTACCATCCGGCGGCGATCGCCAACGGGAGCGGCTCCCATCGGCGCACCGGCGGGCCTGTCTTGCCCCGGTGCTCCCGGAGCGCCAACAGGCCGGCGGCCCCGCGGCGGCTGCGCCGGATTCGCGCGTAGCAGGCGATCCTCCAGCGGCGCGCGGTCGAACCGGCGAATAATCGATTGCATCTCTTCTTGGTTGGGGGCTTCGATGAATGCGAAGCCTTTGGATTCCTGTGTTTCCGGGTTTCGGATGACCTTGATCTGATCGGCCATCAAGTTCTCGGCCATAAGCCAAGACTTGATATCGTCAGCAGTCACCCAAGCCGGCAGATTTCCGAGAAAAACGGTATGACTCATTCCTCTGTGCAAAACTCCAATGCCGTGGGTTTTTTGTTCGGGCGGATGCGCGCTGGATCACGCAGAATGCGGTCCATGAGAGCGATCTCATCGTACCACACGGTTCCGGTCCTCGCAATCCATAATGACGGGCAAAGCATATGAAAACGTTACTCGACAAATTCAATTAGCGGCCGTGATCGCCACATTCAGCCCTCGGGACAGGCGTCCCCGCCTGCCCATAGACTCTCGCCTAATCCAAAATCACCGTGCGCACCACCAGTACGGCGGGGTGCCCGGCCAACTGTTTCAATACCTCATCGCCCGGCGTCGCGTCGGTTTCCACAATCGCGATCGCCTCCAGCGGAGCGCCCGGCTTCGTCGGCGCCTGCTGCCGTCCCAACGCGAAATTCGCGATATTCACCGCGTTGGTGCCCAGCACCGTGCCCACATGTCCAATCACGCCCGGTACGTCCTCATTGCGCAGGAACGTCAGGTTGCCCGCAAGCGACGCTTCCATCGGAATGCCGTCCACGCGAATCAGCCGCGGCTTGCCCAGCACCAGCGTGCCTTCCACCGACGTCGTACCCTTCTCTGTTTCCAAGTCGAGCGCCAGCGCGTCCACATGCAGGTCGCGCGTCTCATGCCGCTCTTCCACCTGCAGCCCGCGGTCGCCCGCAATCTGCATCGCGTTCACAATGTTCGCCCGCCCGGAGAGCGACCGCGCCAGTACGCCCGCCAGCCCCGCGTTGCGAATCAGGTTCGAACCCGATTCGGCGAACGCGCCCGAATAGGTGATGCGCACCGACTTCGGATTTCCCACGGCGATGAAACTCGCGAACTTGCCCAACCGCTCGGCCACGTCGAGCCACGGCCCGACCGTCTTATATTGATCCGGCGACAGCGCCGGCATGTTCACCGCGCTGATCGCCACGCCGTTGGCCAGGTATTCCACCATCTGTTGTGCGATGCGGATGCCGACAATCTCCTGCGCCTCTTCGGTCGAGCCGCCAATGTGCGGCGAAGCGAACAGATTCTCGTGCGCGAGCAACGGCAGATCGGCCGGCGGCGGTTCGGGATCGAACACGTCCAGTGCCGCGCCCGCCACTTTGCCCGATTGCAATCCCGCCAGCAGCGCGTCCTGGTCCACCAACTCGCCGCGCGCGCAGTTCACAATGCGCACGCCGTCTTTCATCTTCGCGATGGCCGCCGCGTTCACCATGCCGCGCGTCTCCGGCGTCACGCCCACGTGCAGGCTGATGTAGTCGGCGCGCGCATAAAGCCCGTCCAGATCCACCAGCTCCACGCCCATGTTCGCCGCTGTCTGCGTATTGATGAACGGATCGCAGGCCACAATCTTCATCTCGAACGCGCGCGCCCGGACCACCACCTCGCGCCCGATCGCGCCCAGCCCGATCACGCCCAGCGTCTTGCCGCGCAGCTCGTTGCCGAGAAATTTCTTCTTCTCCCACTTGCCGCCCTTGGTCGACGCCGAAGCCTGCGGCACCATCCGCGCCATCGATAACATGAACGCCAGCGTGTGCTCGGCGACAGATACCGCGTTGCCGCCCGGCGTGTTCATCACCAGCACGCCCGCCGCCGTCGCCGCGCCCATGTCGACGTTGTCCACGCCCACACCGGCACGCCCGATCACGCGCAACTTCGGCGCCTGGTCGAGCACCGCCTTGTTCACCTTCACCGCGCTGCGCACCACCAGGGCATCGCAATCGGCCAGGTGCGCCGCATACTCCTTGGGATTCGAAACAACAATGTCCCAGCCCTTCTGTGACTGGAACTCCTCAATCGCCGCCGGGGCGAGCGGTTCGGCTATGACAACCTTCATTACGAGTTCACCGCCTCATTCAAATCGATCGGAGACGGAGCGGCAGCCGCCGGACCTTGGGCCAGAATGCTTTTCTTTCGGATGTGCATGGGACCTTTTTAGAATAACAAACACCCGCCGCGCGGCACGCCGCCCAGCCTGCCGATTGCATTCCCGCACTCGCTCCCCCCAAGCGCAACTCTGCCGATCCTCTATGTGGGCGCTGCCCCAGTCAAGCCATAATTTAGGACCTAATCGGCGCT
>CAYUZM010000728.1:0-3851 GCA_964449665.1 uncultured Solibacteraceae bacterium | reverse complement strand
CTTCACCGCGTCGAAAGTGGCGGCGCTGAACACGGCATTACCTTTGACCACCTTGGCGTCTTCGACTTTTCCTGCTTCGTCGATGGTCACGTCGACTTCCACGTCACCGGTGAGCCGCAGTTGGCGGGCAACCGGCGGGTAAGCGGGGGCGACCTTGCTGGTGACGTTGCTCATGGCAGTGGGTTGCGGAATGCGGACGGCCTCTTCCGCGGCCACACTCAAGGTGGCCAGGCACGTCGCGGCGACCAGAGTGGCGCCAAACATCCGAATTGATTTCCGACTCGCGTTCATTGTTTTCTCCTCAATCATGTCTTGGTTACTAGTGCGTCGCCTGGGCGGTGCTGGCAGTGCGGTTAAGCGCCCCGCGCCCGTCATCTCAAGCGCACAAGTTGCTTATCGGAATGGTGGGCGGACGATTAACGAAAATGTGGGGAGATTCGGCGGCTAAGGCCACGTTGTACCGGCAACTAAGGGGTAGGCATGAGGTGCGGAGCACAATTCGCGCTTATGCGTGTGGGAGTGTGTGGTCCGAAACGGATGCACGCGCCTTCGGGCCCGGCGGCCTCAGCGCAGCACGTTGTCGAGAAACTGCCAGGCGAGCGAGCGCGCTTCGTCGGGGAAATCGTGTTCGGAGTCGGGGTAGGTCACTTGCAAGCGCGCCTTGGGGAAGAGCGGGCCCGCGGCGGCGAGGCAGTCGCGCACGCCGGAGACATCGAAGTTCGCATCATGCAGCGGCGCGTTGACGAACACCGCGCGCGGCGCGATGGCGGCCAGCACGTCGGGAAAGTCGAAGGGCATGCGGCGCGGGTCGCGGTTGTAGACCGTCGCGATGCGCGGCATGTAGCCGCGGTGGGACCAGCCGGTGAGGTTGCCGCCATAGTATTTGGCGAACGACGTGAAACCGCAACTGGTGACGGCGGCCTGGATGCGCGGATCGAAGGCGGCGATGAAGAGAGCGTTGTGGCCGCCGAGCGAATGACCGGCGGCGGCGACGCGCGTGATGCCGGGATGGGCGAGCAGAAGGTCGACCGCGCGGCGGTGGTTGACGATGCCCTTCATGGAGGCGCTCACGTAACCACGCTCGTACACGTCGAGGAAATATTCGCCGAAGTTGGGGTAGTCGGGCGCGAGGGCGACGTAGCCACGCTCGGCGAGTTCCTTGGCCGTGTGGCGTGAGAAGCGTTGTCCCATGCCGGTGGGCTCGTCCTTGCCATAGCGTTGCGTAGAGTGGAGACACAGGACGGCGCGCGTGGCGGGTTTGTGTGGGACCAGGAGCCAGGCGGGCACGTGGTCGCCGGGATCGGTTTGATAGGTGATCTTGTGGCGCGTGTACAACGGGAACTGCTCGACCAGTAGCGTGCGCACTTCGAGGGGGAGGTTGGGCGTGGGGGCGGGGAGGGGGCCCATCACCTCTTGCATGCGGGTCAGGGTTTCGGTGCGAGTGAGTGGTGGCATGGTAGGGACGGGCAGATTCGAACTGCCGACCTTCCGCTTAGGAGGCGGACGCTCTATCCAGCTGAGCTACGTCCCCATCGTTTTTGAATCGCGCACAACGGACCGGCTTTGCCGGCCTGTGCGCTCCGGACCGGCGTTACCTTGCGCACTACGGACTGTACTCGCCGGCCTGTGCGCTCCGGACCGGCGTTACCTGCGCACAACGGACCGGCTTCGCCGTCCTGTGCGCTCCGGACGAATCAAGCGAACCAAGCGTGGCGGGCCGGCCACGGCGACTACAACCTTCATGCTAGCCTGAAATTTGGCGCGCGGGGGCGCCACGGCCCGAAAAAGAGGATATCACCCCGGTTTCCCACCTTTTGGTTGCGAAGCGATACACGGAACTCCAATGTGAGCCGTTGCTGCATCGGGCACGGCGATGGCGGACACAGTTTAGGAGAACGAACGTGGATACGACTTTTGCAAGCGAACGACTCGAAGAGTTGGAAGAGTACCGGATTCGCGCAAGCCGGCTGTTGAAGGCGTTGCGGGGCCTGGATGAGGCCGCGGCGGCGCGGGCGGAGGGGCGATTGCGCCAACTTCCGCTACTGGCTGGTGTGGCGCGCGACGGTGTGAAGCGAAAGCATGCGCTCGCCGTGGTGGCGCGCGAGGCGGGCTTCGGGAGCTGGCTGGAGTTGAAATCGGCCGTGGAGCGGAGCCTCCAATTTGATCCGGCGCGATTGGTGGATCGGCCGACCGGCGGATTCATCAACCTCTGGTATCGAACTTATGAAGAAGCGCGCGCGATGCTGGACGCCGAGACGCGGCGCTACCTGTTTCCGTATCGTACGCAGTTCTTTGTGTGCGAGGCCGGATTGATTGAGGCGGCGGGTGTGGATCCGCTCGACGCCGATTGGGACCGCATGGGCCGCGACTGGGTGCGTCCGGCGGATGAAGGGGCTCGCGCACGTTTGGGCCAGCGGCTGCGGCAAGCGCTGCGGTAGGCGAGAATGAGAGTGCGATGAATCCTCGTGGCGGCATCGTTGTCGTTCTAGCGTGCGCATTGGTGTGCGCGCTCGGCGCTTTGATGCCGCTTGCGCCGCTGTTGTTGTGGGCGGTCGCGCTCGAAGCCACGTTATTCGCGGTTGCGATTTGTGTGGTGTGGCGCGGCGTCGAGCCCGAAGCAGTCTTGACGCCGCCGTTTCCCTTCCTGGTAAGCGCCGGCGGCCGAGCACCCCCGCTCGGCTAGTTTCCTCCCGATTCATTTTGATCCCGATCACCCTGCAACCAGTCCTCTTGTTTCGCCCGGCATGCAAGGCCGAGCGCGAGTTTGCGCTCCGCCCCGCTATGCGGACACGGCGGAATATGGGGACACGAGGTGTGCGCTGGAGGTGCACGTGCGTTGGAAGGAGTCGTCGCGCAAGTTGATGTTGGGGTTTGTTTTGTTGCTGGGGGCGGCGTTTGGTTCGCCGATGCGCCCGGAACAGATCGAAGAGCTGCTGAACGACTCGAGAAAGTCGAAGATCGTTCAAGTGATGAAGGAGGAAGTCAAGGACAAAGAGAGCGAATGACGGCTTACCAGCGTTTGAGACCTTTTGCTCCGATATCGGTGCGCATTTGCATGCCGTCGAAGGCGATCTTCCATGCTTCGCGGTATGTGTTGGCGATCGCCTCGCTCAGGTTGGCGCCGCGGTTGGTGACGCCGAGCACGCGGCCTCCGGCGGTGACAATGGCGCCGTCCCTTGTCTTCGTTCCGGCATGGAACACTGGACACTGGGCGGTCTCGAGTCCATGAATGGTGTCCCCTGTACGGACGACGCCGGGGTAGCCGTAGGCGGCCAGAACGACGCAGACCGAGGGCTCAGGCTTCCAGGTGGGCGTGGCGCCGTCGGCGAGCGTGGCGAGGAGGTCGGAATCCATACGGTGCATGAGGGCCTGCGTTTCGGGGTCGCCGAGACGGGCGTTGTATTCGAGCACCTTGGGGCCGGTGGCGGTCATCATTAGGCCGGCATAAAGAAAGCCGGAATAGGGCGCGCCGTCGGACGCCATGCCGGCGACGGTGGGTTCGATGATGGTGTTCATGACGTGGGCGGTTTGGCGGGCGTCGATGATCCGGCCATCGCAATAGGCGCCCATGCCGCCGGTGTTGGGACCGGTGTCGCCGTCGTGGATGGTCTTGTGGTCTTGTGTGGCCTCGAAGGGGATGGCGCGGCCGTCCCTCACATAGACAATGAAGCTGACCTCTTCGCCGGTGAGAAACTCCTCCAGAAGCAGGGGCGCGTCGGGAAGGGCGTTGAGTGCTGCTTCCGCCTCGGCCTGGTTGGCGACGATAAGGACGCCCTTGCCGGCGGCGAGACCGTCTTTTTTGAGGACGACCGGGAATCCAAGTGAGGCAAGATGCGGGACGGCTTCGCTGC
>CAYUZM010000727.1:0-3856 GCA_964449665.1 uncultured Solibacteraceae bacterium | reverse complement strand
CTGCACCACCACGGCCCCCGGCATCGTCGCCGGCTCCAGCGGCACCACCGAATCCAGTTGCCCCTGGCAAATCACCATTCCTCCCGAATGCTGGCTCAAATGGCGCGGCAGATCCAACATGCCTAGCACTATGTCCAGAAACTTCCGCACGCGTGGATCGGATAAGTCGAGCCCGGCCTCCCGGAAAGTCCGCTCCGGCGTATCGCTGGAATCCGTCCATCCCCACCTGGATACTAACTTCGAAAGCTTGCTCAGCGTCTGCTCGTCGAACCCCAAAACCTTCCCCGCCTCCCGCGCCGCCGACCTTCCCCGGTACGTGTTCACGTTCGCCGTCATCGCCGCGCCGAGCTTGCCGTAGCGTTCGTAGACATACTGGATGGCCTTTTCGCGCTGTGGGCCAGAGGGCAGGTCGAGGTCGATGTCCGGCCACTCGCCGCGATTCTCCGAAAGAAACCGCTCGAACAGCAGGTCCATCTTCACTGAATCCACCGCCGTAATTCCCAACGAGTAACATACGGCGCTGTTGGCCGCCGAACCCCGCCCCTGAATCAGAATCCCCTGCTTCTTGCAATACTCCACAATGTCCCAAACAATCAGGAAGTACCCGCAAAACTCCAGCTTCTCAATCAGCGCCAGCTCTTTGTCGATCTGTTTCCAGGCCTTCTCATCGCTATCGAGATACCTCTTCCTGGCAAACTCGTAAGTGCGTTCGCGCAGAAAACTCGCCTCGGTTTGTCCTTCCGGCACCGGATAGTGCGGAAACCGGTACCCCAAATCGGCCAGCGTGAACCGAAGCCGCGATGCCAGCTCCCCCGTTTGCGCGATCGCGCCGGGCACATCGGCGAACAACCGCTTCATCTCTTCGCTCGACTTGGGATACCGCTCGGCGTTGCGCTCCAGCAGCCGCCCCGCGCGCGCCAGCGTCGTGTGGTGGCGCAGGCAGGTGAAGGCGTCAACCAACTCCCGCTGCCGCGGTTCGGCGTAACAAACCCCATTGGTGGCCAGCAGTGGAAGGTTCATCGCCCGCCCCAGTTCCATTACCGCTTGATTGCGTGCCTCCTGATCACGGTCGTTGTGGCGCTGCAATTCCAGGTAGACGTTCCGCTCCCCAAAAATGCGCTGCACCCGTTCCACCGCGGCCCGGCCTTCTTTCCTGCGCAGCCCTTGCGCCAGCGGCCCGTCTTCGGTTCCGGTCAGGCAGATGAGCCCTTCCGCGAACTCCGCCAACTCCTCCGGAGACGCCGCGGCCTCCCGCCCCGGCTTGGGATGCTTGCCCGTCCGCAGCTTCATGCGCGAAATCATCCGGCACAGGTTCTGATACCCGCGCCTGTTCTCCACCAGCAACGGATAGCGCGCGCCGTCCGTGCAGGCCACCTCCGCCCCCAAATACGGCGTGTGCCCCGCTTTCGTCATGGCCTGATGAAAGCGCGGCGCGCCATACACGCCATCGAAATCCAGCAAGGCCATTCCCGCCTGGTTCAGCTCCGTACAGCGCCGGGCATAGTCTTCCGGTGTGCACCCTCCGCGCAGGAAGCTGAACGCCGAACGGGCATGTAATTCCACGTATTCCGAGGGCATTGACGTCGGCTTTTAGTATAGGCGAAAATAAGGCGAATATGAAGCTCGCAGTCGCCCTCATTCGTGAGCAGGTTCACGCCGCTCTCGGCTCCCGCCAGGAAGCCGTCTCCCTCTCTTTCAAACAGAGCAGGGAAGAAACTCTACCCAGCGTGGCGGGCGAGATCGCGCGCGGAACGCTCACCGAAATTACCGGCCCTGCCTCTTCCGGCCGCACCTCGCTGCTCTACTCGTTGCTCGCCACCGTCTCCTCGAAACAGGAGTTCTGCACGCTGCTCGATGTCGAGGATACGTTCGATCCGGAAAGTGCCGCCGCGGCCGGCGTGCGACTCTCGCAACTCCTCTGGGTGCGCTGCGGCGGGAATGTCGAGCACGCCTTGAAAGCCGCCGACATGCTGGCCCAGGCGGGCGGTTTCGGCATGGTCGCCGTCGACATGGGCGACACGCCGGAAAGGGTGGCGCGGCGCATTCCCCTGTCCGCGTGGTTCCGCCTACGCGCCGCCGTGGAAGGCACCGAAACCGCACTCATTCTTGTCGCGCAACAGGTTCTGGCGCGCTCCTGCTCGGCGCTCAAAATCGATCTGAATGGAAGCCGCGCTTTGTGGCAAGGCCGGCTTCCTGGCCGCCTTCTCTATGGCCTGGAAGCAAGCGCTCAATGCGTCCGCAATCACCGCGCGCGGGAAAAGCGATTCACGATCGCCCGGTAACCCTATGTTCGCCTGCCTCCATGCCCCCGGCAATCTGCCGTTATTAATGGAATGCGCCGGACACTTCTCTCCGTTGATCGAAGAGACCTCCGCCGATACGGTCGTATTCGATATCCGTGGCCTCCGCGCCATCTACGGAACGCCCGCGCAAATCGCCTCCGCCATCCAACACCGCGTGGGCCTTCCCGCCCACGTCGCCATTGCCTCGAATCCTGACGCCGCCATCCACGCCGCCCTCGGCATTCGCGGCGTGACCATTCTTCCCCAAGGCGGCGAAGCAGCCATCCTCGCGCCCCTGCCGCTGTACCTGCTCGGAGGCTCGCCCGAGTTCGCGCGCACGCTCGATCTCTGGGGCATCCGCACCTTCGGCGAATTCGCCAAGCTCCCGCCCATCGGCGTGGCCGCCCGCTTGGGTGAAGAAGGACTCTACCGCCAGCGGCTCGCTCGCGGCACGGGCCGCCGCCAGTTGCGTCTCTGCCTTGACCCCATCGTTTTTTGCGAAGAGCAGGAACTCGAAGATTCGGTGGCGTTGCTGGAGCCTCTGTTGTTCCTGCTCTCCCGCATAGTGCACACCCTCTGCGAGCGCCTGCGCTTTCACGGGCGCTACACCAATGAACTCCACGTGCGGCTGCATCTGGAACGCTTCGCCGCGTACACAACGAAGCTGCTGCTCCCCGTCCCCATGCTGAATCCGAAGGTGCTGCTCAAACTGCTGCAACTGGAACTCGGCGCCAAACCTCCCGCCGCGCCCGTGGTCAAGATCCGCGTCGAGATGATGCCCGTGGAGCCGCGTTCGACACAAGAGGGCTTGTTCCTGCCTTCATCGCCCGAGTCCGAGCGGCTGGAGATCACGCTCACGCGCATTCGCGCGCTGGTGGGTGCGGCCAACGTCGGCGCGCCGGAGCTTCTGAATACGCACCGGCCGGATCGTTTTCGCATGGGCACGCTCCGTATGGCGAAGGAAGCCGCGCTGCTTCCTCCCACTCCCAAACTGGCCTTCCGCCGCTGCCGTCCGCCGTGCCCCGCGCGAGTGTGGTGCACGCAGCAAGGCGAACCCACCAAGGTTCTCTCCTCGAAAGCCGGCGGTAACGTTGTCGCCTGCGCCGGTCCATGGAAGTCCTCCGGAGACTGGTGGACCGGCGACGATTGGTATTGCCAGGAATGGGATGTCGAACTGCAGAGCGCGGGCGTCTTCCGCATCTGCAAAGGCTACGACGTCGGACGGTGGTTCATCGCCGGCAACTACGACTAGCCGCGCGCCGCCCCGCGGCTGCCATGCGGCTCGCTGCATTCACGTCCCCCGCCCGCCGCATTCGCCCCACGCCCACCCCGCATTCCGCCCCCGGGCTGGCCGCCTGGCGGAAGGGGCATTTCCTCAATTTCAACGGCCTGACCCGCCTGGTGGCCACGCTCTGGCCCTTCCTGACGCTGCCCTTCCTGCTGCTGACGACGCGCCGGGCCTAGCCTGGCACGCCGATTCGGCCGAAGGCGCCAGCCGGCGTCTCGGCGTCGACCAGGCCAGCGGACTGGCCGACGCTGAAGCGGTGGCAAGACTCGCCCGGCACGGCCCCAAC
>CAYUZM010000726.1:0-3869 GCA_964449665.1 uncultured Solibacteraceae bacterium | reverse complement strand
CCGAACTCTGGAAGCCGGTGCAAGAGGCCCGCGTCGCCGACGGACAACTCAGCGCTTGGGTCAGCTACAGTCTCGTTCTCCCCAGCGGCTCCGCCCAACCCTTCGACGCCGCCACAGTCGACGCGTTTCCCAGTTGGGAAGCGCAGGCCACGCAGAAACCGCTACGCGACTACGTCGCCAAGGCGCATCCCAATATGACGCAGGCCCAATTCAATGAGGCCGGTGCGGGCGCGCGCGACCTGCTCATCCGCGAAGTGTTCAAAGTGGTGCTGGAAGCCCACTAAACCGGGCAGCCTTCAGCCGCTTACCTGAATGCCGTTCTCCAGCCGCACCTTGCGGCCCTGGTACATCGCCAGGTTCGCCAGGTGCGGTCCGGCCACGGCCGCCGCCGCAATCTCCACCGTGCAGTTCGGCTGCTTGCGCGACTTCAGACAGTCCATGAAGTTCTGAATGTGCGCCTCAACGGGCACCGGAGCGAGTTCCTGGAAGATCGGCGGGGCGTCCTTCTTCCATGGCTCGGCATACACGCGGTAGCCTTCTTCGTCGAGAATCATCGTCCCCTTATCGCCGAGGAACGTGATCGACCAGCCATTCTGATACGAGTTCGCATAGTCGAGCGTCCAGTTCACGATCAGACCCGGATACTCGAACACCGCACTGAACACGTCGGGATGTTCCGAGCCCTTCATCTTCGCCACGTAGCCCTGCGCCACGGCCGAGAGCGGCGCGCCGTTGCCGGTGAACCACTGCACCACGTCCATCAGGTGCGTACCCTGATCGGTCATGTTGCCGCCCGCGTAATCGAGGAAGTAGCGCCAACGCCGGAACCGCATCGGCTCCACGGGCCGTTGCTTCGCCGTGCCCAGGAACCGCTTCCAGTCGAGCTTGCCCGGCAGCGGCGAGTTGTCCAGCTCCTTCGAAATGTTCCAATGCCACTGCGGCTTCACCACGGTGATGCGGCCCAGCACGCCATCGTCCACCAGCTTCTTTGCTTTGTAGATCGCCGGCGCGCTGCGGCGCTGCATGCCCACCTGCACAATCTGTTTTGACGCCTTCACCGCCGCCACCATCTCGCTGCTCTGCTCGAGCGTGTAGGACAGCGGCTTCTCCGCGTAGGCATCTTTCTTGGCCTTCAACGCGGCCTTCAGCATCGGCCAGTGGTGATGGTCCGGTCCCGCCAGCACCACGGCGTCGAGGCCCTTGTGCGCGGCCAGCAACTCCTCATAGTCGAGATACCGCTTCGCGCCGGGCGCGATCTTGGCGGCCTCGTCCAGGTTCGGCTCATACACGTCGCACATCGCCGTGCACTCGGCGCCCAGCGCTTTGAACTTGCCCATCAGGTAACGGCCACGGCCACCGGAGGCAATGATGGCGTAGTTGATCTTGTCGTTGGCTCCAAACGCGGAGGCGGGAATAAAGAGCGGCGCGGCGGCTACGGTCTTGAGAACATCTCGACGGCTTGCGGGCATGAGTGTGAACTCCTTCCGCGCTCATTATAGTCCCGCTTCTGTACAATGCGAAGCGATGATCCACAGGCGCTCTTTCCTCACGACGTTATCTGCCGCGGCGCTGCCTGCCGCCACGCCCGCGGCCGCCCCATCCACCGCCAGCGCCACCGCCCCGGCCGGGCCCCCGCCCCCCTCCCGCCCCAACATCATCATCATGATGGCCGACGACATGGGCTTCAGCGACCTCGGCTGCTACGGCAGCGAGATCCGAACACCCCACATCGATTCGCTCGCCCGCGCCGGCTTGCGCTTCACGCAGTTCTACAACTGCGCCCGCTGCTGCCCCACGCGAGCCTCACTGAACACGGGTCTCTACCCGCATCAGGCCGCCGTCGGCCACATGGTGGAGGACCGCAAATTCCCCGCCTACAAAGGCGACCTCAGCTCGAACGCTGTCACCATCGCCGAAGTGATGCGCGCCTCCGGTTATCACACCTGGATGTCCGGCAAGTGGCACGTTACGCCCGTCAACGAGTCCAAACACAACTGGCCCCGCCAGCGCGGCTTCGATAAGTTCTACGGCACCATCCACGGCGCGGGCAGCTTCTACGATCCCGCCACGCTCTCGCGCGACAACGAGTTCATTCAGCCAGAGGGCAAGGGCTTCTACTACACCGATGCCATCGGTGAGAATGCGTGCCGCTACATCGAGGAAGCTGCTTCCGCACCCGGCGGCGCCAAGCCCTTCTTCGGCTACGTCGCCTTCACGTCGCCGCACTGGCCCATGCACGCGCTCGAAGAGGACATCGAGCGCTACAAGGCCCGCTACAAAGACGGCTGGGACGCCCTGCGCGAGGAGCGCCGCCGCCGCCAGATTCAGCTCGGCCTGATCGACAAACGATGGCCGCTCACCACGCGTGATGCCGGCGCACCCGCCTGGAAGGACGCGCCGAATAAGGAGTGGGAGATGCGCCGCATGGCCGTCTACGCCGCGATGATCGATCGCATGGACCAGAACGTCGGCCGCATCGTCGCCTCGCTGAAGAAGACCGGCCAACTCGACAACACGCTCATTCTCATGCTCGCCGATAACGGCGGTTGCGCCGAGATCCTCACCGAGAAGTCCGTGGGCCGGCACATCCCGGATAAGACCCGCGACGGCCGCCCCGTGCGCCGCGGCAACAATCCATCCATCATGCCCGGCCGCGACGACGACTATCAAAGCTACGGCCTCGCCTGGGCCAACGCTTCCAACACGCCCTTCCGCCGCTACAAACACTGGGTGCATGAAGGCGGCATCTCGTCGCCCCTCATCGCCCATTGGCCCAACGTGATCAAGAAGCGAGGCGGGCTCACGTCCCAACCCGGCCACCTCATCGACCTGATGGCCACCGCCGCCGACGTAGGCGGCGCATCCTATCCGGCCACCTTCAACGGCAACGCGATCACGCCTCTCGAAGGCAAATCGCTGCGCCCCATCTTCGAAGGCAAGAAGCGCCCGGGCCACGGTGAGATCTACTGGGAACACGAAGGCAACCGCGCCGTGCGCCAAGGCAAATGGAAGCTCGTCTCGCAATATCCCGGCGAATGGGAACTCTACGACGTCGAAGCCGACCGCACGGAACTCACGAACCTTGCCTCGCGCCAGCCCGCCAAGACGAGCGAACTCGCCGCCAAGTGGGACGCATGGGCAAAGAAGGTGGGAGTGGTGGATTGGGGACTTGTGAATAAGTCCTAGTGAATCCGCTTGGTCTGCAGCTCATTCAACATCCTGTTGAATTTTGCCCGCTGCTTGTCGTCGAGAAGGGTCTGGATGCGGTCTTTGCCATGTGCGCGCACCTCATCCATCTGGGCCTGCAGCGTCTGGTAGTACATCATGAAGTCGTCCAGGATCACTTCGATCTCGGCCGCCTGGTCGTTGGTGAGATCCAGCTCTTTGCGAAAGCGCTGCAGGGAGATCTCGCGCCCGCCCTCTTTGTAATAGGGCATCTGCTTGGCCGAGACCGTGCGCTGGCTGATCCGCAACCCCACGACGCCGGCCACCGCGCCGCAGAGAAACACGGAAAGGAGAATCAGAATGATCTTCGGATTGCGCCAGGGAGAAGTCGAGGCGCCTGATCCTGTCATATGGCGTCCTAAAACCTACTCCGAGTAAACCGTCAACTGGCGCAGCATCACGTCGCGGCCTTCGCTCTGTCCCACGGAGGTAACAGGCGTCGGTTCCGGCGCGGCCAGAATCATCTCGGGTTCGGAGTGCGCCTGTACGGGAGCTTCCTGCTGCAGGTAGTTCGACGAAAGGAACGTTACGCCCAACAGCAACAGCAACGAGAATGTCGCAAACGCCAGGCGGTGGAAAAATTGAGGCTCGATGAACAGAGTCCAAATCGAGGCGGGCCGTTTCTCGTCGATGCCCTGCCTCCC
>CAYUZM010000725.1:0-3871 GCA_964449665.1 uncultured Solibacteraceae bacterium | reverse complement strand
CGGCGGCCAGGATGCCCCCGGCAACGCTGGCGGCAATCATTGGATTCGCCTTACCCCAATCGATCACGAACGTCACGGCAGGCAGCGCTCCCTGCGGAGTCGCCGGCAGCGGCGTGGGCGGCGGCTCGAACGCCAGCGTCGACTCAAACGGAAGCGCCTCGACAATCAGTTGATCACCCCGTTCCGGTTGGAGCCCAACGATGCCGGCAATCAGATCGCGTGTCGCCTTCAACCTCTCGGGTGTTGGGGGCTCCACGATGCGGCGGCTCCTTGGACCCGTGCCTTCGAACCTGACGTTGTGGTCGAGCAGCACGGAGACGGAAACCCTGCGCACCTGTCCCTGCGGCGTGCGCGTCTTCTTGATCATGCGGCTGGATTGATAGGCAATGTTTTCCGTGCGCCGGGTCATGCCCGATCCGGACGCCCCGGGCCGCGACGTCGGACGCGGCAGGTTCGAGGCTGCCCCCGGAACGCCGTTTGCCTGGTTGCCACCGGCGATGTCCTCGGTACGTTGCGAAGTCGCCATCACCGTGCGCGACGGATCGTACGCCTCTTCACTTTGTTCGGTCGTCGACAGGTCGCATTCGACGGACACGCCCGCACGGAACTTCTCGGGGCCTAACAACGGCTCAAGCGTGCCGTTGATCTTGGCGATGAGGTCGCGTTCGATCGTCCGCCTGTAGTCCAACAGAAGCTCGCTTGGTTGGTCGGGGTCGCCCGGGTCTCCGCGCCGCGCGCGATTCAGCAGATTCCCCCGGGAATCGAGCACGGAAATCATCTCCGGCGACAGCCCCTCTACCGCGCTCGCCACCAGTTGTGTGATCGCCTGGATATTCTGCGCGCTCGGCCGCGCCGAGGTTCGCAGGCGCAACAACACGCTCGCCTTGGCGGGGCGCTGCTCTTCGACGAAGAGCGACTCTTTGGGCGGGGTGATGTGTACCCGCGCGCTTTCCACTTCCGCGATCGTCATCACGCTGCGCTCCAGTTCGCCTTCCAGCGCGCGATGATAATTCACCTGTTCGGCGAATTGCGTGGCGCCGAAATTGTTCTGGTCGAACAGTTCGAAACCCATCCGGCCCGTCTTAGGAACGCCTGTCGCGGCCAACTGTAAACGCAGGTCGGCGATCCGCTCGGACCGCACCTTGATTACCGCGCCATCCTTCTCCAGTTGGTATTCTGCGCCCGACTCTTTTAATCGCGCCACTACCTGGGCGGCATCCTCGGCCGCCAGATCCGCGTAGAGCACCTGATAGTCTTGCTGCGTGCGCCATTGCAGGAAAGCCATCAACCCTGCCACCACGGCGACGGCCGCCGCGACGAGCGAAATCCGCTGCTTCAGGCTCAGCCCCGCGACAAGCTTTTTCAGTTGTTCCAGAAATGCCATGAATCGTCAGCGGCTGAGCGTCAAACTTGCAACCGCATCATCTCCTGGTAGGCCTGCAGCACCTTATTCTTCATCTGGAGAAACAGTTCGAAGGAAACCTCGGCCTGCTGCGTCACCATCGCCACGCGGTGCAGATCTTCGTCCTCGCCGGTTAGAAAGCGCTCCACGGCGACATCGGCCGACTTCTGATACTGGTCGACGCGCGATACGGCCTGCTCAAACATCGCCGAGAACGCCGAGCCGTCGCCGCGCGGCGCGCCGCCTACGGCCTGGCCTGGATCGATCGAACGAATCGAAGCGGGCGAGATTCCCGCGATTGGACTGGTCATGGCCTCTCCCCTCACTTCAATAGATCGAGCGAGCGATGCAGCATGTCGCGCACCGCGAGTAACGCGTTCACGTTGGCCTGATAACCGCGCGAAGCACCCATGAGGTTCACCATCTCCTCGGCCGGGCTGATGCGGGGGAAGGCCACGTAGCCGTCTTTGTCGGCGTCGGGATGGCCCGGTTGATAGCGTTTCTCCGGTTCGCGCGTGTCAGTAATTACCTCGTCGACTTTCACCCCTTCGACACCCGGCCCCAATGCCTCTTGAAATACCGAACCAAACGGCGATCCCTGTGAAGCGCTCCCGAACACCACGTCCTTCCGCCGGTAGGGTCCCCCGTCCGGTGTCCGCGTGGTTTCCGCATTCGCCAGATTCTCAACCACCGTCTCGGCACGCAGCCGTTGCGCCGACATACCCGAAGCACTCACCGATAGCAATTGAAATAGGCTCATCCGTTCCTCCCATCCTGAATGGCGGTGCGCAGCTCTCGAAGCCTGGCACGCCAAAGTTGAGAGGCCACATTGAACCGCAGCGCATTCTCGGAGAGCAGCCGCGCCTCGCGGTCCAGACTTACATTGTTTCCATCGTTGTGCGTGGAGAGGCCTTGCACCTCGTTCACTTTCGCCGGCGTGGTCTTCTCACCACCCATCTGGCTTTGCAGCTCGAATTGGAAATCAATGTCTTTCGTTTTGTAACCGGGTGTGGCCGCATTGGCAATGTTGGAGGCCACTAGCTTCTGACGGACACTGAGCAGGTCCATGTAGTTCCCCAGACTGGCGGCGACGCGGTCAAGCATACGGCAACCATTAGTGCAAGCCGTGTGCCAAACTTCGACTCAGTCTTATCGGCACGAATCGGACGCACTTGAATCGACTTCGTGCCAATTGTTTGCCACTGTTTCCCCTGTGCGCCGAAATCTCGGCGCCCGGAAGACACACTTGTCTACGGATAAGTCGTGGGATAGGCGCGTTCCATTTCGGAAGCGATTTCCAGGGCATCGCCAATTTGAATCAGCTTGCCCTTGCCAATCCCCGGGCAACGCCGCCCCGCCATCTCCCACGCTCTGGCCGTTTTGACCACTTCGGGCCAGAAAGGAAACAAACGGCATTGCGTCGGCTTGGCCGGATGGATGGAACAGCCGCTCTCCAACAGGAAGTGACACTGCGAGTTCCGCGGCTTCCTCAAACGAAGCAGATGCCGGGTGCGATATACGTAACGCTGTTCAAAATCCGCGGCCGTTATCTTCAGATAGCGCGCCGCCTGCTGCAGATTTTCTTCAGTCAGGTATACGTAGCCCTTTGTATTGCAACAGTTCGTGCATCCGGGCTGACACTCGAATCGCAACTCGCGAGGGACTGGTATTTCGATTGAAGAATACGTCTTGCTGGGCACGTTATAATGAAGCTAGCATGTGGTGTCCCTCCTCATCGCGGCCCGGCTTGTTCAGCGGCGACTAACCTCCGTTCGCTTTCTGCTTTCTCCCCGAAATTCTGCATAAGTCCTCCAGGAGGTTCCGCCATGAACAGGAGTTCCGTTCAGGCCGCTCAGGGATTGCCCCATCTCGTCACATCTCTGCCCGGCCCTAAAGCGGCCGCGCTGATCGCGCGCGATGAGGCCGTGCTCTCGCCCAGCTACACGCGCCCCTACCCGCTGGCCGCCGAGCGGGGCGAAGGCGCGCTCATTCACGACGTGGACGGCAACCGGTTTCTTGACTGCAATGCCGGCATCGCGGTGGCCGCCACCGGGCATTGCCATCCGCGCGTGGTCGATGCCATCCAGCGCCAGGCGGCCAAGCTCATCCACATGTCGGGCACCGATTTCTATTACGAGAATATGGTGCAGCTAGCCGAGAAGCTCGCCGCGCTTGCGCCGGGACCCGCGCCGCGCCGTGTGTACTTCGGCAACTCGGGTACCGAGGCCATCGAAGCGGCACTTAAACTCGCCCGCTATCATACGGGGCGCGATAAGTTCATCGGCTTCCTGGGGGGCTTTCACGGCCGCACGATGGGCGCGCTGTCGCTCACGGCGTCGAAGTCCGTGCAGCGCGCGCGCTTCGGCCCGCTCGTTCCCGGCGTCACGCACATCCCGTACGCAAACTGCTACCGTTGCGCCTATGGCAAGCAGCCGGTGATGATCGACTCCAAGCCGAGGTCGGCCCTGC
>CAYUZM010000724.1:0-3876 GCA_964449665.1 uncultured Solibacteraceae bacterium | reverse complement strand
GTGCGGTGGCGGGCGACGTGGGAGGTTTTGGAGGCAACCTCACGCACCATCTGCGGGCCGGGGTTTTCGAGCGGATTCTTCAGCTCGATCTCTTTGGCGACGGTCACGCCGTCCTTAGTGATGGTGGGGCCGCCGTATTTTTTTTCGAGAACGACGTTGCGGCCCTTGGGGCCGAGGGTCACCTTGACCGCGTCGGCGAGTTGGTTGACGCCTCGGAGAATGGCTTGACGGGAATGGTCGCTGTAGATGATCTGTTTTGCCATGGGTAATTTCCTCGTAAGCGGGCGCGGGACTACGTGGCCTTCACTGGTGTTGGGCCGGTTTTTGTGAGCACGGCGAGCACGTCGTCTTCGCGCATGATGATGTACTCAGTGCCCACCAGCTTGGTCTCGGTTCCGGAGTACTTGCCGAACAGAACGCGGTCGCCGGCTTTAACGTCGAGGGCGACGACTTGGCCATCTTCCAGAAGTTTGCCGCGGCCGACGGAAATGACTTCGCCTTCCTGCGGCTTTTCCTGCGCGGAATCGGGAATGATGATGCCGTTGCGCGAGGTCTCCTGCTCTTCGATTCGCTTCACTACGATGCGGTCGTAGAGGGGTCTGATGTTCATGGTGTATTGGGTCCTTCCGATGTCTGACTTCTCGCAGGGTTGGTGCGTTCCGAACGCCTGCTTTTGATCGCTTCGTAACGAGGATCGGCGAAGATCAACTTCCGTACCTGGTCGCCGAGTTCCTGCCAGTCCTTAATGAAGTAACCGGCGCGCTCGATGCTCATCACTTCCGAGCGCTTGTCTTCGAGGATGGCGAGGATTGTTAGGGTCTCGGCGCGCCTGAGGTGGCTCTGCCGTTCGGCGGCGGAACGGAATGCCGCGGCCACGCGGTCGAAGTCCGCATTGACCAGGCGCCGGATGCGCACGGCCCACTCGACTTGGGCATCGGTGCCGGTCCAGGGGATTTCCGTTGTGTCGAATTCCGCGTCCGATGAGGTGTTCATATCGCCTTGGGGTTATGGCCGGAACTTCGGTTTATTGACGAGCCTCGCCTTTTCGAGTTTGGCGCGTTCGGTCTCGTCTTCACGCGCGGAGCGGTCGGCTTCGCGCTGGGGCGCTTCCTTGGTATCGAGGCGCGCGGATTCGGCGATGGCGGTTTGCGCGGCGGCTTCCAATCGCTTCATGCTTCCAATCAGCTTGTAAGTTGGACCGAAGGGCGAGCGCAGCAATTCGAACGCGTACAGGGAATCCTGCCATTGCGCGAGGGGCTCTTCCTGATCGCTATAGCGGCTTTGTCCAGATATGGCAGGCGTGATGGATTGAGCGGGCAGGCCGAAGCTGCTCGAAATGGAACTGGCGATGTCTTCCGCGGTTAGCCCTTCGGTTTCATAGCGGTCGTAGTTGACCACGATGTGGAAGAGTTCGCCGTTGATGAAAGTGAAAACGATCTCTTGCGCCGTGTCGGACCGCGAAGGGGAATTGGTGGGCTGCGGGCGCCAGGAGAGTTCCTGAATGAGTGCGGGGCGGCTATTGAGGACCTTCACTTGCGCCAAGCTGACACCGGCTTGTTTGGAGACGGCGGGCAGGGTGGAACCGAGTTGAAATGCCCGGTATTTGGACAGGTCGCCCGCAAACAAGGATGCCTGTGCAATGCCGATCGCGAGAAGTCCGATTGGAAATAGAAGTTTCATGAGTTAGTTCCCCGAGTCCTTTTGGCGCGTGGACTTTACGCCGGTCAAGATTCCCAGGCCGATCAGCACCACTACACCGGCGCCGATCCACTGCGTGGGCACGTGCAAGAGCGAGGCCGCCCATGCGAGGCCGCAGATAAAAATTGCGTAGCCGAGGATGTAGATTCCGAATGACATTGATGACTCCGCTTTGCGTGCGTATGCCGCCGCGAGTCCCCATGGAGCTCGCGGCGGCATGAATGGGGCCCGGTAGTTACCGGGCCGCGACCGGAATGCCGATCTCAGCGCCAATCACGGTGCCGGAGATGACGAGTTCCACGCGGCGATTTTGCTGGCGGCCGGCGGAGTTGTCGTTGGAGGCCACGGGGCTGCTTTCTCCGAAACCCTTGCTGGAGACGGAGTCGGCTGCAAGTCCCGCGCCCGTGAGATAGGTGCGTACTGCCTGGCCACGGTCTTCGGAAAGCTTCTGGTTGTAGCTGTCACCACCGACGCTATCGGTGTGGCCTTCCACATCCAGCTTTAAGCCGGGATGTCCGGAGACGATGCCGGCGACTTTGGCGAGCTTCTCACGCGCCTGGGGGCGCAGGGAGTACTTACCGGTATCGAACAGCACGTCGGGCATGCTGACGATCAGTCCGCGGGCGGTGTCGCGAGTTTGCAGAACGGCGTTGAACTGTTTCAGGAGGTCGGCCCGAAGCTGCACCTTCTCGGCTTCCAACTGGGCTTTCTGTTTGGCGGCGGCATCGAGAGCGGCCTGGTTAGCCGCCTGTTGCGCATCGTTCTCGCGTTTGAGACGGTCCGCTTCGGCGCCGGCGGCGGCGAGTTTCGCATCGTTATCGAGCTTGAGGCGGTCCGCCTCGTTTTTCGCGGCCAAGGCGCGAGCTTCGTTATCGAGCTTGAGGCGATCGGCGTCGTTGGCGGCGGCGGCTGAACGGGCGTCGTTGTCGCGTTTCACGCGATCGGCCTCGGCGAGGGCGGCCGCGGCCTGAGCGTCCTTCTCACGGGTTAAGCGATCCGCATCCGCCTGCGCGCGAAGCCGTGCGTTTTCGGCATCGGCGTCAGCCTTGAGGCGGGCATTTTCGGCGTCGGCGTTCGCCTTGAGGCGCGCGGTTTCGGCGTCGCGGGTAACGCGATCGGTTTCGGACTGGGCGGCGAGGCGGGCGCTTTCGGCGTTTGCTTCACGCGCGGCAGCCTGTTGGCGCTCGGCGGCCAGGGCGTCGTCTTCCTGGCGTTTAACGGCGATGGCGCGGGCGTCTTCGGCCGTCTGAACCGCTTCGCGCGCGGTCATGGTGACGGGCTTGTTGCCGGCCTTGCGCGACTGGTAGGCTTCGGCGGCGGCGAGGCTATTTTCGGCTTTCTGAAAGGTGTCCGTGGCAAAGCGATCGGCTCCAAAGCCGCGCGCGATCTGCACCGCGTTGCGGGCCTCGTAGAGTTCAAGCGGAATTTTCGGATCCAGCTTCAGCGCGAGCGGGTTGGAAAGCCGCTGATACTGTCCGCGCTTCAACAACTCGTACTTGGCGTCGATCACTTCAATCTTGCCGACCGTGTCGGCGCGGACGACATTTTCCATGACGATCAGATCGCTGGGGCGCGTGACGGAGAAGTAGGGCTCCGCGGTGACCACCAGGCCGAACACCTGAAGTTCGGTGGTTACGTTGAGTTTGCTCTTAGTTCCGTTAAGAAGGATCTCGCCGAGGTTGGCCGCGCGGCCTTCCGGCGTGATCGCCCACAGGACGTACGTCAGATACTCAGCGCCCTGTTTATTCGCCGCCTGCAAGTCGTCGAACTCCACCTCGATTTCGATGTAGCCCTGCTTGCTTTCGACCTTGGCTTCGCCGCGGGAATTGGGCATGAGTTCGGTGCCCTTGAAGTCGACCTTTGTCGCGCCACTGCGGTGCTGGTAGTTAATTGCCTTTGCCGTCCGCGCGGTTACGTTGACGCGATAGATGGGCATGGTTCCGGCGGCCATGCGTGCCGCATTTTCGTCCTGGGGGCTCAGTTGTTGAGCCGATAAGATGCCGCATCCGGTGAGGAATGCACCGATCAATTTCTTGTTCTTCACTTTGGGTTTCTTTCTTGATGAACTACTGGGTGGTGCTGG
The DNA here is from genome assembly GCA_964449665.1 of uncultured Solibacteraceae bacterium. Classification (GTDB taxonomy): domain Bacteria; phylum Acidobacteriota; class Terriglobia; order Bryobacterales; family Bryobacteraceae; genus JAFLBB01. Next base: position 95 of record CAYUZM010000724.1, on the reverse strand, counting down.
ACGGCGCACTCGTGCGCTCACGAGGAGAGTGCTTGTTGAGAAGGGCCATGAGTTTCGCCGCGGCTTTGGGTGGGCGGACCTTCGTGGTTACGATG
>CAYUZM010000723.1:0-3878 GCA_964449665.1 uncultured Solibacteraceae bacterium | reverse complement strand
GGGATATACCCACCGTCGGCATCGGCGGAGCTTTCTGTCAAGGAGTATCAAACGCGCCTTGCCGCGAACGATACGGACAAGGCACTCCAGATTTATATTCTGGGTCTGGGCGAAGGAATTGGATGGGCAAATCGCGGGATCGGTACGCACTATTGTCAGCCAGCGCAACTGGTATTGAAGGTAGAGAATTACATTGACATTATTGACAAGCAAATCAAGTTAGTCAACCTGTCGAAGAAGGAACTCGATGAGATGCCTATTGGCGCATTGCTCATTGCTGGCCTCAAACGAACATTTCCTTGCGCAGCCAAGTGAAATCAGTATTGTCAGTGGGTCAGGTTGAAATTTCCATCACGCGACGGAGTGCATCCGATGGCACGTTGTAGCAATATCCAGATTCGGTTGCCCTAATCGTGTGAAACTTCACCGTGTAGTCCACGTTTGTGTCGGGATCATGCCAGACATGCTCATCCTGTACAATCTCAAAATTGAGTCCCGTTGAGAGCGTTACGTCAGCCATGGAGGGAGAGGGAGCAGCGTCTACGGGACGCTCCTCGGCTTGTCTTCCCCAAACACCTTCGTTTGTTTGATAGACCCTAGTCCCCGACACCGGCGTAGCAAGACGGTACTTTTGCATTGCAAGATCATATCAGGCCAGCTTCGAAATCTTGGTGATCAGGGGACTAGTCTAGGCGTCCGATGGGCCCTCATGGCTGCTTAGCATGGGGAGGGTCGCTCAGTGAGCAGGAGCTTCTCTTACTGTGCTCAAAGTGAGCAGGATCTTTGCCCGGCCCATGCGGCTCTACAGGTTTGCCGCATTCCGGGCAAAAAAATCCAAGTTTTTCTCCTGAACCTTTGTACTTCGTTGCGTCGAAGCCGCACTTCAAGGCTTAGGCTAGAGCGGCATCGATTAACGCCCTTGGCATTCTTGGCATATGGGCGCAGAGTATATCAAAGTGCCGTGAATGAGGTCTCATTCGCGCAAGACCAGTGACTCAACAGAGCTTCTTGTTAGCGCAGGTTCCCCTAGCAATTCGTTCAAAGTGCGTCGCAATTTTCCCAAGGTCTTCCTGGATGTTTGCCAGTTGGCCCAATCCAGCGGTGCTCTGTGCGCTGGCTGTCGCCGGACGAAAGACGGGAATAATCGCATTCGCCCACAAGCCGAGGGCGATGAGCGCAAGCAGTATTTTGTTTGTGCGGTCAGTCATGCATGAAGGCTATCGCAGATCAAGGAGCGGGCGAAGCAGGCACGCGAATAACAGTACTATTTCCATCTTCGGACCAGTGGCCGAGGTACGCCTCGCTCTTAGGCAGGGCGGCACCGCATTTGCACGCTACCGTGCCATCCATCGCCTTAAAGCCAACATCCGGGCCAACGCCCGTTGCGTTCGGCTGTTCGCATGTAGTGCAGTCAACGAAGTATTGAATCGTGGGCACGCGAATAACAGTATTTCCATCCCCAGACCAATGGCCGAGGTACGCCCGAATTTTAGGCAGGGCGGCAGTGCAATTGCAGGCGACCGTACCACCCATAGCCATAAAGTCAACATCCGGGCCAACGCCCGTTGCGTGCGGCTGTTTGCATGCAGTGCAGTCAACGAAGTATTGAATCATGGTGAGATTATTTGTCACGCAAGCCGTTGGCCTAAACCGGACCGTATCTCACGTTTAGCACGTCGCTTGTGCTCGGCTGCACCGGCGGCTTTGCGCTCAAAGTGGCGTTGTTTCGAGGTGGCTGATGGAGCTGTAATCCCTCGGGTGTGTCACGGTGGGTATGGGGCTGAGTTGCGTCTTTGGCCTCTTGCCCAAGGTGAGTCTCTTCTGGAGACTCAAGCGTAAGTAGGAGGGCTATGGGGGCGGCGATCAAATGATTTCTCATCTTCAATTGTATCAAAGCGGATTTTCGGGCCCGTTGTGTTTCTGATTGAACTGGCGACATCCGCCCCACAACTGCCCCACAAGCCTTCGCAAGTGCGTGGAAGGAAACGGCCAAATCCGAAGTGCCGGTTGCTTCACGCACACGAGGCCGGAAACTTCAGCCCCGCCGCGCCAACCAGCAGCTCCTAGTGGTTTGTAAGCGCGCACGGTCCCTGAAATCACGAGATGCTCTTAGAAAAATGACCCTTGCTAAACGGGCGATGCCACATACTGCGTGCGCGTGCGCCTGACCTCGTATGCTCAATCTGTGGCACCCAAGGCCCTTTTAACCAACATCTACCGCCTCTTCTGCGCCCTCGCCGCGCTGTTCAGCATCGTCTACCTCGCAGGCTGGCTCACCAACCGCTACACCCCCAGCTCCATCGACTCCGGCCTCCAAACCGTCTGGACCGAAGCCCTCCGCACCAACCTGCTCCTGCTCTCGCTCTTCGCCCTTCAACACAGCGGCATGGCCCGCCGCGCGATCAAAGCGCACCTCGGCCGCCCCGCCTACCTGCTCTCCACCGCCCTCGTCCTCTTCGCGCTGTTCGCCAAGTGGGAACCCATGCCGAACCTGCTCTGGCTCACCCCCGCCCCCATCTCGCTCGCGCTCCAAGCCGTCCAACTCGCCGGCCTCGCCCTCATCGTCTGGAGTGTCGCCCTCACCGGCGCACGCTCGCTCTTCGGCTTCGCCCCCGACTCCCCATTCCAGGCCCGCGGTCCCTACCGCTACTTCCGCCACCCGATGATGCTCGGCACGCTCGCCATCCTCGGGGCGCCCCCCGAACTCACCGAAGGCCGCCTTCTCTTCAATACATTTCTAACAATTTATGTTTTGGCCGCAATCCGCTGGGAGGAGCGCGATCTCTCCGCCCGCTACGGGGCCGCCTACGGCCGCTACCGCGACGCCACGCCCGCGCTGTTCCGTTTCCCCACGCAATAAAGCGCGCTGGTGGTGCGCAGGAAGATCTGCCCGTCGCTGATGGCGGGCGAAGCCAGCGTATATTCGTCCAGCTTGTTTTCGGCCAGCACTTCGAAGGTCGGGCCGGCTTTCAACACAACCGTCGTCCCCTCTTCGTTCGACATGTAAATCTTGCCGTCGGCCAGCACCGGCGAACTCGAATAGGCCGCGGGCGCGATCCGCTGTCCGCCGTACACTTCCTTCCCCGTCTTCGGGTCGAACACATACACAATGCCGCGGTCGTTGATCACGTAGAGATACTTCCCATCGGTCACCGGCGTCGGCACGTCGGGACCGTTCGGCGTCGCCCACACCAAATGCGATTTCGAGATATCGCCCGAGCCGAACGTACGGAAGGTCTGCATCGGACTCACCCGCGTCGGCACCACCACCAGATCGTCCATCACCAGCGCCGACGCGATAATCCGGTTGAACGGATTCGCCCGTGGATTCATCCCGCCGCCGCGCCACACCTCTTTGCCCGTATCGAGGTCGTGCCCGGTCACATAGTCGCCGCCCGTCACAATCAACTGCGCCTTGCCCTCTTTGTTGTAGGCAATCACCGGCGTCGTGTAGCTGTCGGGCGACTCCTGCACCGCGTCCGTTGGCCGGTCCACCTTCCACACGGTCCGCCCCGTCTTCGCGTCCAGCCTCACGACATAGCTCGGATCGTCGGTGTGCATGCCGTGCAGGATCTGCACGTAGAGTCCGTCGCGGAACAGCAGCGGCGAACTGCCGTAGCCGTGGTTCAGGCCGAATTTCACCACGTCGGCCTGCAGGTCGCGCATCCACAATTCCTTGCCCGCGAAATCGAACGCCTTCACCACGCCCGTGCCGGTGAGCACCCATACCGTCTTGCCGTCGGTCACCGGCGAAGGCGAACTCATGTTGCCCTTGCGCACCTTGCGGTCGCCGTCGGCGATGAGTTTCTTCCAGTTGACGCTTCCCTTATTCCGGTCAATCGACCACAGGTACATCTTGCCCGCCTCGGACACGTGCA
>CAYUZM010000722.1:0-3888 GCA_964449665.1 uncultured Solibacteraceae bacterium | reverse complement strand
CCACGCCCGAGGAACCCACGGCTCCCAAAGCGAACGTCCCGCCGAGCAAGGTCGGCGCGCCCGATGTGTTCAAGGTGAAGATGGAAACGAGCAAGGGGCCTGTCCTTATCGAAGTCCATCGCGAATGGGCGCCCATTGGCGCGGACCGCTTTTATGAATTGGTGAAGGACGGCTTCTTCCGCGAGGCGCGCTTCTTCCGCGTTGTCCCGAACTTCATTGTGCAATTCGGCCTTGCCGCCGATCCCAAGCAGTCCAAGAAGTGGGACAAACAGATCTCAGACGACCCGGTGTCGCGCACCAACCGCGCCGGATCCGTCACGTTCGCCACGGCCGGACCCAACACTCGCACCACGCAGATCTTCATTAACCTCGCCAGCAATCAGTCGCTGGATAACCAGGGCTTCGCGCCGTTCGGGCAAGTCATCGAAGGCATGGAGGCCGTGCAGAAATTGACCGCACAATACGGCGAGATGCCCGATCAGCAAGCGATCACCATGCGCGGCAACGCTTACTTGAAGGACAAATTCCCGAATCTGGACTTCATCAAGAGCGCGGCAATTCAATAGCCGCCGCTATTTCGCATACTCGGCCGGACGCAGTCCGCGGCGGTGTTTGCCGAATCCAAAAAAGCTCGGCTCGTACACGCCCACGATGTCGACGTTCGCCCGCGCGGCGATCTTGGACTCCAGCCCCACGGCCCAGTAGGCGGCATTCACCACGAGCCGCCGCAGCCCTTCGCTTGCAAAATCCACCGAGGCGCCCATCGTCGTCGTAAATACGCGTGCCTTTTTGCCGCTGCGGGTCGTGAACGTCCGCGTCCACGCAATAGGCATCATCGGCTGGTTGAGGCGTCCGTCTACCGGCTGATCCGTTGGCTTCATGCCGCTGAGCACCTGCCCCAGCAGAAGCGGGCTTGTGCCCTCGGGGAGTGGCAGGGTTACGGTGTAGACATCGGTCGGTCCCCAGATATCCTCGCAGCCTCTGAGAATCGCCTCCCGCTCCTCTCCAGGTGCGGGAACTCCGCGCGTACTCTGCACGCCGTGGCGGCCATGGTGGCTGATCCACGTTTCCCCCAACACCTGCTTGCCGAATCCGCCCGGCCACGCCGCTTTGTCGCGATGATCGTATTCGCGATACGAAGTGGCCGTCTCCTTGTCGAAGGCGAAGGCATGCGTTGCCGTTCGCAGGCCGATGATGGGCCGCCCGGAATGCACATACTCGTCGATCCACTTCATCTGCGCGTCGGGCAATTGCCGGTAACGCGTGGCGATGATCATCAGATCCGCTGTGCGAAGCGCTTCCAACCCTGGAATGTGGACGCGGTTCTCGGGATTCACCGTGCCATCGGCTGCGTCGATCGCGCAGAGAACCGTCGTCTGGAATCCATGCCGCGTGGAGAGGATGCGCGCCAACTGCGGCATCGCCTCTTCTGACCGGTACTCCTCGTCGCCGGAGATGAGCACGATGTGCTTGCCCTTTCCCGGTCCCTTGCCCCCGCGAAATGCGAGCCATTCCTCGGCGCCTGGCAGCAAGGGCACCAACGCGCACAAGGTGAGAACGGCAACCGCGGTGGCGGCAGCCCGGCGAAGAAATTGAAGTGGTGGCATCGCTTTGGCGTTATTATGTGACATGCGGCTGCTTGGCCGCTTTGGGCGATTTCCTTTGGTAGAAGTAAAGCACTCCTCACCGGCTTCAATCCTTGGCGGTATTCTTTCAGGCGTCCATGTGGCCGCCGCCTACGCGGCACTTGAGATGTTCCTCACCGGACCGCTGTTTGCCTTGCTCGTGCCGGACCGCTGGATCGGATCCTGGTTCGCACGTTCGGTGTTCGTCTATGCATCCGTGTGCGTTGCCATTGGCGCGGTCGCTGGCGGCATCTTCGGAGCGCTGCTCGCCCGGATCGGCAAGTCGCGCGAACACGTCAACTACCTCCTGGCGGCGTTCCTCGGGTTGGCGTTCTCCACCAATGCGCTCATCTGGACGCAAAAGCTTGTGAACTCCCCATTCGTGGTTCTGGCGATACCCGCCGCGATTTGGCTCGCCGTTGGTGTGTTATCGCGCGAAGGCAGTCCTGCCCGCAACTTCTTTTCCAGCCCATGGGCCATCGCGATCTTTCTGCTGCTACCGGTCTGGCTGAGCCGCGAATTGATGATCGCGAGCAGCCTCACCGCCCGCCTGGCCGCGTCGATGGGCGTGGTTGGCGCCATCTTGTTGCTCACGCTGCTCACGCTGCTCGCGCGCTCGCGGAGCTTCGTGACCGCGCTGGCCGCATGGAAGCCGCAAGCCGCGCTCACCGCCGCCGTTTTCATCGCGAGCTTCGTGATGCTGCAGTTTTTAGCAATCGGCAAGCTCTCGGCTGATTCCCCCGCGCCCGCCGCCAACCGGCCCAACATCGTGCTCATCTCGCTCGATACGACCCGCGCCGACCATCTCTCTGTCTATGGCTACGCTCGCCGCACCTCGCCCAAGTTGGAAGCCTTCGCCGCCGGCGCCACGCTCTATCGCCACGCCTACGCCAACGGCGACATGACACTGCCATCGCACGCCTCCATGCTCACCGGCCTCTATCCGACGCAGCATGGCGCCCACGCGGACCACTCTCTCTATACCGCCATCTCCGGCCAAGTGCCGACTCTCGCCGAAGTGCTGCAAAAGGCCGGATACCGCAACTACGCCGCTGTTGCAAATTTCATCTTCCTCGATCCGCGATACGGCTTCGCGCGTGGTTTCGACACATTCCTCATGCCGCGCCCCTTGCCAGTGGTGAGCAATGCCGCGACTTACCTGCTCCGCACCGGGCTCTACTCGCTCACCGTGCCGTGGCTTTGGACCGAAGCGATGCGGCGTTTTTTTACCGCCGACGAAATTGCCGCCGTGGGTGAAACATTCCCCGCGCGAGCCGGCGGCAAGCCCTTCTTCCTCTTCCTCAACTTCATGGAGGCGCACCGCCCGCTCGTGACGCCCGGCCATTTTCGCAAGATGTTTCCCGGATACGACCAGGGCTTCGACGAATTGGAGATCCGCTCCTGGGAGTTCGATGTGTTCCGCGAGATCCACACCGTTACGCCCGAAGAGCGAACCAAGCTGCACGCCGACTATGACGGCGGCATTGCCTATATGGACGATGCCACGGGCCGTCTGTTGGACCGCCTGAAACGGCAACCTTGGTATGACGCCAGTCTCATCATCATCACCTCCGACCACGGCGAACTGTTCGGCGAGAAGTATCTGATCGATCACGGCAACTCAGTGGACCACGGCATCACCGGCATCCCGATGATCGTCAAGTTTCCCCATCAGAAGAAGGGCAGAGTGGTGGAGTCGCCTGTCAGCCAGGTGGATATTTTCACCACGATCGCGGCCGCCGCCGGAGCCGTTGCGCCCCCGAACGCGGGAGCCGATCTGGCCGCTGGCGATCCCGGCGCCGGGCGAGCCATCGTGCTCGAGTCATACCCCACGAGCGCCTACATTACGCTCCACAAGAAGATGGACCGCATGGAACGCGCCCTCGTGAAAGGCCGCTGGAAGATGGTCCGCTCCAATCGGGGCCGCCGTGATCTCTACGACATGGCGAGCGATCCGGAAGAAACCAACAATCTATGGAACGCCCGCAACGACGTGGCTCGCGAGTTGGATGAGTTGATGCGGAACTGGGTGGCCACTCGGGGCGGTCAGGTGCCGCTTAGCAAGTCGGGTCCGTCCGACCCGGAGATGATGCAACGCTTGAAATCGCTGGGATATGCGCAGTAGTGCGTAGGATAATGAATTGATGTCCTCAGGCGCGCGGCTCAAAGGGAACAACTTTATCCTGATTATCTTCGATAGCTGCCGCTACGACTCCTTCATTGCGGCAAAGCCCACGCACATCCGCAAGCTCGGCTAGGTGGG